>JBJTSJ010000242.1:0-9611 GCA_046076605.1 Tabrizicola sp. | reverse complement strand
GCCATGCAGACCGTCGGTGCCTTCCTCGTCGTCGCCATGGTCGTGACCCCCTGAGCGACCGCGTACCTCCTGACCGACCGCTTCCCGCGCCTTCTGACGCTCGCCGCCGGGATCGGAGCTTTCACCGGCTTCACCGGCGCGTACCTCAGCTACTTCCTGGACGGAGCCACCGGCGGCGTCATCGTCCTTCTGCAGACCGCGCTTTTCGCCCTGGCCTTCGTCTTCGCCCCGAAACACGGCCTTCTTGCCGCGAAGCGGAGGGCGCGGGCATGATCGACCTCCTGCTACAGCCCTTCCAGTTCGCGTTCATGCAGAACGCCTTCCTGATCGCGCTGATCGTGGCCCCACCTTGCGCGCTCCTCTCCTGTTTCCTCGTCCTCAAGGGCTGGGCGCTGATGGGCGATGCGGTTTCCCACGCCGTGCTGCCCGGCATTGTTGTCGCCTACATCGCGGGCTGGCCGCTCCTCCTTGGAGCCTTCATCGCAGGCCTCGGCTCGGCGCTCCTCACCGGCTGGCTGGCCGAGAACAGCCGGATCAAGCGCGACACGGTGATGGGCGTGGTGTTCTCGGCCATGTTTGCGCTCGGGATCGTGCTGATCACCGCCTTCCCCTCGGACGTCCACCTCGACCACATCCTCTTCGGCAACATGTTGGGCGTGGGGCAGGGCGACCTGCAGACCGCTGCCCTCATTGCGATCCCGGTCACCCTGGTGCTGGCGCTGAAATGGCGCGACCTGATGCTGCATGCCTTCGACCCGGCCCAGGCCCAGGTTTCGGGCCTGCCGGTCAACCTTCTGCACTACGGCCTTCTGGCGATCCTGTCCCTGTCCATCGTCGCCACCCTGTCCTCGGTCGGCCTCATCCTCGCCATCGGCCTCCTGATCGCGCCGGGGGCCATCGCCTTCCTCATCACCCGCAGCTTTGGTGCGATGCTGGTCACCGCAACCGCCGTCTGCGCCGTCGCGATGCTGGCCGGGATCTGGGCCAGCTTCCATCTCGACAGCGCGCCTGCCCCCACGATCATCCTGATCCTGACCGGCCTGTTCCTGCTGGCCTTCCTGCGCCGCGCCATCAAGGTTCCCCGCACCTGATCCCGCTTTACCTTGGCCGGGCCAGACCTTACCCATGGGGCATGACGCAAGGCCCGACCGCCCTGACCGACGCCGTAGACGCCCGCCTTGCCGTGATCGCGCAAGGCGCCCCTGGTCCCGCCCGGCTTGAGGCGCAGCTGCGCCAGCTGGCGAAATGGCGCTCGCAGGTCCTGGCCAACACCATCGCGGCGCGGATGGGCGATGTGGTCCCTGCCGGGCCTTTTGCAGGCATGCGCTATCCGGTCCAGGCCTCGGAAGGCGGCCGCGCGCCCCGGCTTCTGGGTGCCTATGAGGCTTCGCTCCACCCGATCCTGGAAACCGTGATCGCCCGCGCCTATCCCCAGGTCATCGATATCGGCGCGGCCGAGGGCTACTATGCCGTTGGCCTCGCCCGGCGGATGCCCGGCACGACCGTCCATGCCCGCGACACCGATCCGCGTGCCCGGGCGTTGTGTACCGACTTGGCCAAGGTCAATGGGGTCGGGCCTCGCGTCCTGGTCGGGCCAGAGGTCACCCACGCCGACCTGGCCCTCTGCGCCCATGCCGAAACCTTCATCCTCTGCGACATCGAAGGGGCGGAGGGCGAGTTGCTCGACCCGGCCCGCGCGCCGGAACTGGCCCAGGCGGACATCCTGGTCGAGGTGCACGAAGGAATGCGGCCCGGCCTTCTGTCGACCCTGACCCAGCGCTTTGCCCCCAGCCACCGCGTCACCCGGATCGACCGCGCCTTGCGCCCCGACCTCTTGCCGGACTGGGCGGAAGGCCTCTCTGATCTCGACCGCCTGCTTCTTCTCTGGGAATGGCGCGCTTCGCCCACGCCCTGGCTCTGGATGGAACGCCTCTGATGCCTGCCACAAACGCCGCGATCTGGTTTTCCTCGGACGGCTATGACCCGGTCCGCAAGGGCATCAACGGGCGTCGGGTGGCCGGAGAAAGCTTCCTGCGCGGCTTCTTCGCCCATGCCGATGTGGCGGAATTCGTCTCGATCGCCCATGCCCAGTCCGACAACCAGGCCTTTGCCGCGATGGCGCGGGCAGCCGGGGTGACCAAGCCCCTGCGGGCAGTGCGGCTCGATGCTCCCACCGCCATGGCCCCGGTCGAGGTGATGTCCTATCCCGCGCCGATCCCAACCCAGGAATGCTGGCGCCGTTCGACCTTCGGGGCCGCCGCCTGGGCGATCTGCGGCATCACCCATACCACGGCCACCAAAACGGTGATGTCTGCAATTTACGACCTGCGTTCGGCGCCGCAGATGCCCTGGGACGCGGTGATCTGCACCTCGAACGCGGTGCAGGCCTCGATCCGGCGGCTGATGGAACTGGCCGAGATGCATCTGGCTGAACGCTTCCCTGGGGCAAGGCTGCCCGCGCGCCCGCTGTTGCCGATGATCCCGCTGGGGGTGACCTGCAACGATTACCAGCCCGATGCCGCCCTTGGCCAATCGCTGCGCGACCGGATCCGGGCCGCCCCTGGCGACGTGGTCGCAGTCACCATTGCCCGGCTGACCCCGGACGAAAAGTTTGACCCGTATCCGCTGTTCCTCGCGATGGAGCTTGCGGCCGCCGAGGTCCGCTCTCAGGGTAGGGGCAAGCTGCATCTGGTCCTCTGCGGCCAGTTCCGCGAAGACGTTTGGATCGAAACCTGGGCCAAGGCGGCGGCACAGTTGATGCCGTCCTGCGGCTATCACCTCTTGGATGGCGGCAATCCGGACGACCGCAAGGCCACGCTGTCGGGCGGCAATATCTTCGTCTTTCCGATCGACAACCTGCAGGAAACCTTTGGCTTGGCCCCCATTGAGGCGATGGCGGCGGGCCTGCCCGTGATCGTCACCGACTGGGACGGGATGAAGGACACCGTCACTCCCGACGTGGGCTTTCGCGTGCCCACCGAGATGCCCCGCGCCGGGCTTGCCAGCTATGTCAGCCAGCGCTTCCTGGGCGGCACCGACAGCTATGTGCAGTACCTCAGCCAGATGTCGGCCATGACCAGCTTTGACGTGCCTGCCTTCGCCCGGGCGCTGGTCACGCTGGCGCTGGATGCCGACCTGCGAGCGCGGATGGGGGCGGCGGGCAAGGCGCGCGCCCGGTCGCTTTATGACTGGAGCGTGGTCATCCCGCAGATGCAGGCGCTCTGGGGCGAACAGGCCGCGATGCTGGCCCATGCCCGCAAGATCGGCGGCCCCGCGCTTTCCCCGCGCGATCCGGGCCTGGTCCCCGTCGGCCCCGCCGTGGAAGAGATGTTCGCGGCCTACCCGACGCGACGCGCCCCGGAAACCCGTCGCCTCCGCGCTGTCGCCCGGGCCGGACGTCCCGGCCCGCGCGAAACCTTCGCTTTGCGGAACTACGACCTCCGCCGCAGGCTTCTGGACGATCCCGCCCGGATCGAGGCAATCTTAGCGGCCTATGCCGCGACTGGCCCCACAGGCGGGACCGAGGCCGAAATCGCCGCTGCCCTTCGCCTACCGGACTCGACCGTCGCCCGCACCGCGCTCTGGCTTCTGAAGTATTATTTCCTGGAGGAGGTCCCATGACCGCCAACCGTTCCATCCTCATCACCGGCGCCGGTGCCGGCATTGGCCGCGCCACTGCCCGCACTTTCCTCGCCGCCGGATGGGAGGTCAGTCTCCTCGGCCGCAAACGCGCGGCCCTTGAGGAAACCGCTGGCGACCACAAGGCCCGCATCCTGACCGCCGATGTGGGCGACCCCGCCGAGGTCGAGGCCGCCTTTACCCAGCTGCCCCGCCTGGACGTCCTCTTCAACAACGCCGGCATCTCCGCCCCCGGCGTGCCCATCGACGAGATCCCGGTCGAGAAGTGGCTCGAGGTCAGCCGCACCAACATCACCGGCATGTTCCTCTGCGCCCGCGCCGCCTTCGGCCTGATGCGCCGCCAGACCCCGCAGGGGGGCCGCATCATCAATAACGGCTCGATCTCAGCCCATGTGCCGCGCCCCGGATCGGTGCCCTACACCATGTCGAAACACGCGGTCACCGGCCTGACCCGCACCCTCGGCCTTGACGGTCGCGCCTTCAACATCGCCTGCGCGCAGGTCGACATTGGCAACGCCCTGACCGAAATGGCCGCCAAGTTCCAGACCGGAGTCCCCCAGGCCGACGGCAGCATCAAGGTGGAGCCGGTGATGGATGTGGATCACGTGGCGAAGATGGTCCTGCACATGGCGGAACTGCCGCTGGAGGTGAACACCCCCTTCGTCACCATCATGGCCCGCGACATGCCCTATATCGGGCGGGGCTAGGCCGCAGGCTGTTGGAAGAGCTTCGGCAGGCAGGCGAGCAGTTCCACCGTCCGCTGGTCGCGCAACGTGTAGAAGATCGCCTTGCCCTCGCGCCGGGTGGTGACCAGCCCCTCCAGCCGCAGCCGGGCCAACTGCTGGCTGACCGCCGCCTGGCGTTGGCCAATCAGTCCCTCCAGCTCGCCCACCGACTTCTCGCCATCCGCCAGATGGCACAGGATCAACAGCCGCCCCTCATGGCTTAGCGCCTTCATCAGAGCCGCCGCCGGTTCGGCATGCCTGGCCAAGGCGCTGACCAGAGTCATCCCGTCCTGGTCCCGGGGGCCGGGTCCCCGATCCGAGGGTAGGGAATTGATCCGATCAAACGACATGGCAAAACCTCACACAACCAGACATTGCAAGACGATAGCATGATCACCGCACCATCACGACAGCCCCTTGCGGGGCTTCCACGCTCCGGGCAAGGTTCCGCCGAAAAGTGCGGAGTTCTGCTCATGGCCCGACCGGCACGGGCTGTCCGCCTCCGCTTTCCGATCCGGTAACGCCGCGCACAAAGGACCAAACATGCACCGCCTCTCTGCCTTCACCGCACCCGGCCGCTTCTGGCGCGGCAACCTGCACACCCATTCGACCCGCTCGGATGGTGTGTTGGCCCCGGAAGAGGTCTGCCGCCGCTACCGCGACGAAGGCTATGACTTCCTGGCGCTGACCGACCACTTCATCGGGTCCTACGGCTATCCGATCGTCGACACGCAGCCCTTCCGCACCAACAGCTTCACCACCATCCTCGGGGCGGAACTGCACTCCGGCGCCATGGCGAATGGCGAGCTCTGGCATATCCTTGCCGTGGGCCTGCCCGCCGACTTCGCCCCCTCGGACAGCCCCGACTTCCTGCCGAAACCCGGCCAGGAAACCGCCGCCCAGATCGCCGAACGCGCTGTCGCCGCCGGGGCCTTCGTCGCTATCGCCCACCCGCAATGGTCCGGCCTGACGCTGGCCGACGCGCGCCAGATCACTGCCGCCCACGCGGTCGAGATCTACAACCACGGCTGCGCCACCGGCTGCGACCGCCCCGACGGGTCTGCCATCGCCGACCTTCTTCTGACCGAAGGCCGCAAGCTGACCCTGATCGCCACCGATGATGCGCATTTTTATGAACCCGACCATTTCGGCGGCTGGGTGATGGTGAAGGCGGAAGAGAATCAGCCCGAGGCGCTGCTGGCGGCCCTGAAACGCGGCGATTTCTATTCCTCGCAAGGCCCCGAACTGCGTGACGTGCGGATCGAGGACGACCACGTCGTCGTCGAATGCTCGGCTGCCGTATCGGTCGTGGCCATCGGCCATGGCACTGGCGCCAAGGCGGTGCATGGCCATTCGATGACCCGCGCCGCCGTGCCCTTGTCGCGGCTGAACAACAGCTCCTGGGTCCGCGTCTCAGTGATCGATGCCGCCGGCAAGCGCGCCTGGTCAAACCCGATCTGGCGGGAAGGCGGCCCGAACCCGCGCACCCGCTAAGCCCGCCGCCGGATCAGGGGCGCCCCCTCTCCCCACTGGGGGAGAGGTCCGGGGTGAGGGGCCATGTCCCCGATTTCCGTCAGGCCGCCTTGCGGGCGTAGAACACCGGAACCGAAGCGCTCGGCTGGTCGATCCGCAGGTTGCCGAACCGCTGCAATGCAGGGTCTTCCTTCTGCCGCAGCAACTTCGAATACCAGGTCAGGACAAGTCTCGAACAGGTCATCTGGCTTCTCCCTTTTGTATATTGGCTGATGGGATTGCTACCGCGCAGGTTGTGCGCGCAATGGCCAATTCGTGTTAATTCGAAGAAACCTCATGGCGGCAATGTGGAATGAGGCCTGCTTGCGAACGATGATCGAAATCCTACGCGGTTGTTGCGCCAAAAGCCGCCGTCATCCTTCGCCGCGACTTGCGCCAGATCTGCCGACGCCAGACAGTCGGGGCCAGAGGATCCAATGCCCGACCGCGCGATGATCACCAGTGTCGAGGATTACTTTGCCAAGGGCTGTGGCCGTTGCGACCGGTTCGCGACCCCCGACTGCTCGACCCGTCACTGGCTACCAGGTCTGCTCACGCTCCGCCGCATCGCGCGCGACGCAGGCCTGAGCGAGACCGCGAAATGGGGGCATCCCTGCTATATGCATGCAGGCCGCAACGTCGCGCTGATCGGGGCCTTTCGCGGTGACTTCCGCCTGACCCTCCTGAACGCCGCGCTGCTGCAGGACCCCGAAGGCCTGCTGCAGAAGCAGGGTCCGAACACCCGCCACCCCGACTGCCTGCGCTTTACCGACAACGAAGCACCTGCGCGCCTGGAACCCGTGATCCTCGCCTATCTTGCCGAGGCGAAGGCCTATGCCGAACAGGGCGTCCTGCCGCCGAAAGAGGCGACCGAGGTCGACCTGCCCGACGAACTGGTCAAGGCGCTTGACGCCGACCCCGACCTGGCAGAGGCCTTCGCCGCCCTGACCCCCGGCCGCCAGAAAAGCTGGGCGCTGTTTCTGAACGACGCCAAGACCGCCGTCACACGGCTAACGCGGATCGAAAGGGGCAGGGCGAAGATCCTGGCCGGGAAGGGAGCGCAAGAGCGATGACAACCCACGACGCCGCCTGCCACTGTGGTACCGTCCGCTTCCGCGTCGACCTGCCCGAAGGCTTTCGCTCTGTCCGCCGCTGCACTTGCTCCTTCTGCCGGATGCGCGGCGCGGTGGTCGTCTCGGCGCTGCTACAGGACATCGAATTCTTGGCCGGAGAAGACAACCTCACCCTCTATCAGTTTAACACCCGCACCGCGAAGCACTGGTTCTGCCGGACCTGCGGCATCTACACCCACCACCAGCGCCGGTCGGACCCCACGCAGTTCGGCGTGAATGTCGCCTGCCTGCAGGGCGTCAGTCCGTTCGATTTCACCGCAGTTCCGGTGGTCGACGGCGTGGCTCACCCCTCGGATACGGGCGGTGCCTCGCGCGTCGTCGGCACCCTCCGCTTCGACCCCACGTAGGTCTGGGTTCACCCTGACTCTGCCCTCGCACGTAGGGTGGGCGATCCGCCCACCGCCCCGACAAGTTCAGCCGCCTCAGCCGCGCTCCTTGCCCGCCCACCAGCCTTCGGCCTCCGATCTCAGGAGATCGGTGCACTGCGTCACGATTGCCTCGACCGTCATCGGCTCACCACGAACTTCGCCATAAGTCGTTGGGCCGAAGCTGAACCAATTGTCACCCCCCGGCTTTTCACCCAGACGAACCCTGTCGCTGGTCTGGCTGACCTGCAACTTGCCGGGCGGGGTTTCGGGCTGGTGGTAGACGTTTCTGCGCTCGGGATCGGCATAGCCAAGGTTGACGCAAAAACTGCCCCCAGCCGAATAGAACTGGAAGTTTACCAGCGCGACAAACCCACCCGTCTCGCGGCAGAAGTTTGGGAAGGACCCCTTGAACCCCATCTCCCTGAGGACCGGCACGCAGGTCTGTTTCAGGGCGGTTTCCATCGTCTTTCGGTCGGCGTCCATCCAGCACCCCCCGTAAGTCTCGCGGTATGAAGGTTAACACCACCTGAACACCCACAGACAAGCTCTTGATTTCCTTTCGGCCTCCAGGCCTGTCCCGCGTGGACAGCCCTCAGTTCCGCAGAATCCCCGGCAGCCGCAACCCGTGCACCTTCGCGCAGGCGATGGCCGTCTCGTACCCCGCATCCGCGTGCCGCCAGACCCCCGAGGCCGGGTCGTTCCACAGAACCCGCTCCAGCCTTCTCGCAGCCTCCGGTGTCCCGTCCGCCAGGATCACCACCCCGGCGTGCTGCGAGAACCCCATCCCCACCCCGCCCCCGTGATGCAGGCTGACCCAGGTCGCCCCCGAGGCGGTGTTGACCAGCGCATTCAAGAGCGGCCAATCCGACACTGCGTCCGACCCGTCCTTCATCGCCTCCGTCTCCCGGTTCGGCGAGGCGACCGACCCGGAATCCAGATGATCCCGCCCGATCACGATCGGCGCCTTCAACTCGCCGGAGGCCACCATCTCGTTGAACATCAGCCCCGCCCGGTGCCGGTCGCCAAGCCCGATCCAGCAGATGCGAGCTGGAAGTCCCTGGAACGCGATCCGCTCCGCCGCCATGTCCAGCCAGCGGTGGAGGTGAGCGTTCTCCGGAAACAGCCGCTTCATCGCCGCGTCGGTCTTGCGGATATCCTCCGGGTCGCCCGACAGCGCACACCAGCGGAACGGCCCGATCCCCTTGCAGAAGAGGGGGCGGATATAGGCGGGAACGAAGCCCGGGAAGGCGAAGGCATTCTCGAAGCCTTCCTCCTTCGCCACCTGCCGGATGTTGTTGCCGTAATCCAGCGTCGGGACCCCCGCATTCCAGAACCCCACCATCGCCTCGACATGCGCCCGCATCGAGGCCCTTGCCGCCGCCTCGACCGCCGCCGCGTCTGTCTCCTGCTTCGCGCGCCATTCCGCGACGCTCCAGCCCGCCGGACAATAGCCATGCAGCGGATCGTGGGCGGAGGTCTGGTCCGTCACGATGTCTGGCCGCACTCCGCCTGCCTTCATCCGGGCGAGCAGCTCGGGGAAAACCTCGGCGGCGTTGCCAAGGAGGCCCACCGACTTCGCCTCGCCCTTCGCCGTCCACTCCGCGATCAGAGCCAGGGCCTCGTCCAGGGTCTTCGCCTTCGCGTCCAGATACCGGGTGCGGATCCGGAAATCGATCCTGGTCTCGTCGACCTCCACCGCCAGACAGCACGCCCCGGCCATCACCGCCGCCAGCGGCTGCGCGCCGCCCATTCCGCCAAGACCGCCGGTCAGAATCCACTTGCCCTTCAGGTCCCCGCCATAATGCTGCCGACCCGCCTCGGCGAAGGTCTCGTAGGTCCCCTGCACGATGCCTTGCGTGCCTATGTAGATCCAGGACCCAGCGGTCATCTGGCCGTACATCATCAGGCCCTTCTTATCCAACTCGTTGAAATGCGCCCAGGTCGCCCAGTGCGGCACGAGGTTCGAGTTTGCGATCAGCACCCGCGGAGCGTCCGAGTGGGTCCGCACGATGGCGATGGGCTTGCCCGACTGGACGACCAGCGTCTCGTCCGCCTCCAGGTCCTTCAGCCCCGCCACGATCCGGTCGAAATCCTCCCAGGTCCGCGCCGCGCGGCCGATGCCGCCATAGACCACCAGCTCATGCGGGTTCTCGGCCACGTCGGGGTGCAGGTTGTTCATCAGCATCCGCATCGCGGCCTCACCGGCCCAGGTCTTGGCGGTCTTCTCGGGGCCC
>JBJTSJ010000241.1:0-3909 GCA_046076605.1 Tabrizicola sp. | reverse complement strand
CTTGTCGGGATAGCGGCTGTAAAGCGTGGCCTTCGCAACACCGGCGGCCTTCGCAACGCTTCATCGCGGCCTTCAGCGCCAAATATGCCGCCCTGTCGGAACTTCTGGGCGGATCGCCCCATGCCGGGGAGTTGATCGCCGAACATGCGCGGCTCTGCCCCGACGAACATGCCGCGCTAACCGTCTGGTTCACCGGAGAGCTGGCACGGATGTTGGCCGACGACAACCATCCGGACGCCGAGGAACTGGCCCGGGTGACGGTGGCGGCGGTTGAGGGGGTCAAGCAGTCCTTCCCGCAGCTGCAGGATTTCACCCGTCTCTTGCCACTGGTCGTCGGCAAGCTTCTTGCCTGACGGCGAAGCTTGATTTGACGATTCGCCCCCTTGGCCCCACATTGCCCTTCTGACCACATGGGAGGGGCCAGCGATGTGTCAGATGTTCGCCGGGCAGGACCCGGCCCGCTATGAATACGTCACGCGCCGCTTGCGGCTGAACGGTCAGTCGACCTCGATCCGGCTGGAGCGCGCCTTCTGGGGCATCGTCGACCAGATGGCGGCGAAGGATGGCTCCTCAACCCCGGCCTTCCTGTCCAAGCTGCATTCCGAAGTGCTGGAACAGCATGGCGAGGCCACGAACTTCACCTCGCTTCTGCGCTGCGCCTGCACGATCCACCTGGGCGAGCTGGAGCAGGTGCCGCAAGACCGGTTCGCCGCAGAATAATCCGCCTGTAGTAGTCCGCTACTACCCCACCGGGAAAGTGGTCCACTAACCTTACCAATATCGACAATTGGTGAGGCGACGGCATGGCAAAGGCAATCCACTCGATGATCCGCGTCCTGGACGAGGCGCGGTCGTTGGCGTTCTACGACACGGCTTTCGGGCTGAAGGTCGCGGACCGGCTGGATTTCGACAGTTTCACCCTGGTGTACCTCTCGAACGCCGAAAGCACCTTCGAGGTCGAACTGACCATCAACAAGGGCCGGAGCGAGCCCTACAATCTGGGCGACGGCTACGGCCACCTGGCCGTCAGTGTCGCCGATGTCGCGGCCGAACATGCGCGGCTGACCGAGGCGGGCCTTCAGCCCCGCAAGATCGTCGACTTCGCCCCGGCAGGCAGCGTCATCGCCCGCTTCTTCTTCATCGCGGACCCCGACGGCTACCAGATCGAGGTCCTTGAACGCGGCGGACGCTATCTCTGAGGAGGGAGCGGCGTCCGACCAAGCCAAAATGCAAGGGAGGAATATCATGACGAAACACGATCTTCGGGGGCTGACCCGCAAGCAGCTTCTGTCGCGCAGCCTTTCAGCCGGGGCGCTTGCAGTCGTCGGCACCGGCTTCATCGCCGCGCCGAATGCCGCCTGGGCGGTCGAGGTCACCGCGATCACGCCGGAACAGATGGCAACGCTTCTGCAGATGGCGCGCGACATCTACCCGCATGACCAGGTGGCGGACAAGTTCTACGCCGTGGCTGTCAAGGGCTATGACAGCGCCGAGCAGAAGGACTTCGTGGCCGAAGGCGTAGCCGCACTGGACGCCGCCGCAAAGGCCGCCGGGTTCGACAGCTATGTCGCTGCGGGCTGGGAGGAAGACCGGGTCAAGCTTCTGCAGGGCATCGAGATGACGCCTTTCTTCCAGACCGTCCGCTCCGGCCTCGTGACCGGGCTTTATAACCAGAAAGAGGTCTGGCCGATCTTTGGCTACCAGGGCGAGAGCTTCTCTCAGGGTGGCTACATCGAGCGCGGCTTCAACGACATCGACTGGCTGTGAGGGGGGACGATCATGGCACCGTTTGACAAGAACGACGACCAGGTTGTCGTCATTATCGGCACCGGCGCAGGCGGCGGGGTGCTGGCAAACGAGCTGGCGCAGAAGGGCGTCAAGGTCGTGGCGCTGGAGGCCGGCGGGCGCTATCTGCCCGAGGACTACATCAACGACGAATGGGAATCCTTCGGCCAGCTGGCCTGGCTGGATGCCCGCACCACCAGCGGATCGTGGCGCGTGGCCAAGGATTTCGGCGGCCTGCCCGCCTGGATCGTGAAGGCCGTCGGTGGCACCACGACGCACTGGGCCGGGGCTTCGATCCGGTTCCAGGACCACGAATGGAAGGCGCTGACCACCTATGGCGCGGTGGAAGGCGCGAACCTTCTGGACTGGCCGATCGACGGGGCGGAGATGGCGCCCTGGTACGAAAAGGCCGAAACCAAGCTGGGCGTGACCCGCACCGGCGACCGCGCGGGGCTGCCGGGGAACAACAACTACCTGGTGTTCGAGAAGGGCGCAAAGGCGCTGGGCTACAAGGAAGTCCACACTGGCCGGATGGCGATCAACTCGGCCGACTACGACGGCCGGATGGCCTGCCAGCAAACCGGGTTCTGCTTCCAGGGCTGCAAGTGGGGGGCCAAGTGGTCAGCCGCCTATACCGACATCCCGGCGGGCGAGGCGACGGGGAACCTGGAGGTGCGCGAGCGGTCCCACGTGGCGCGCATCCTGCACAACGAGGCGGGGAAAGTGACCGGGGTCGAGTATTTCGACAAGGACGGCGCGCTGCAGATGCAAAAGGCGCGGATAGTTTGCGTCGCGGGGAACTCGTTTGAATCTCCCCGTCTGCTCCTGAACTCGGCGTCCAGCATGTTCCCGGACGGGCTGGCGAACTCCTCTGGCATGGTCGGCAAGAACTACATGCGCCACACGACGGGATCGGTCTATGCGGTCTTTGACAAGCCGGTGCGCATGTGGCGCGGCACGACGATGGCCGGGATCGTCCAGGACGAGGCGCGGCACGACCCGTCGCGCGGCTTCGTCGGCGGGTACGAGCTGGAGACTTTGTCGCTGGGCCTGCCGTTCATGGCTGCCTTCCTCAACCCCGGTGGCTGGGGCCGCGGCTTCACCACGGCGCTTGACCACTATGAGAACATGGCCGGCATGTGGATCGTGGGCGAGGACATGCCACAGCTGACGAACGGCGTGACCCTGTCCGAGACGAAGGACCAGCACGGGCTGCCGGTGGCGAACGTCAACTTCGACGACCACCCGAACGACGTGGCGATGCGCAACCACGCCTACAAGCAGGGCATCGCCATGTACGAGGCCGTGGGGGCGACCCGCGCCTTCCCGACGCCGCCGTACCCCTCGACCCACAACTTGGGCACCAACCGGATGTCGGCAGAGGCGAAGGACGGCGTGGTGAACAAGTGGGGCCAGACCCACGACATCGCGAACCTGTTCGTCTCGGACGGCAGCCAATTCACAACGGGGGCGGCCGAAAATCCGACGCTGACCATCGTGGCGCTGGCGATCCGCCAGGCCGACCACATCGCCAGCGAGATGAGCGCAGGCAACATCTGAAACACGTCCCTCGGGGCCGTGCTGCGGCCCCGGGGGATGCACCTGCCTTGCAGCCGACTGGCAGTCAGGTTGACCGCTCTGCCTCGGCCTTCCGGGCGGTCTGGGCCGCGCGCATCTTCCAGCCCAACCGCACGCCGGGGTTCAACTTGATCTGCCGCAGCATCGCCTGGAACCGTTCGCGCAGGATCATCCCATCGTGCCACTTCGCCGCCTCGCGCACCTGCTTCATCAGGGCGCCGTCGGTCAGCGCATTGGTCCGCGCCGCCTCAAGCGACGCGGCGTCGACCGCCTTCACGCAAATAAACGCCACGCAGAACGAATCCACCTGGGCCAAAGGCACGAAGCAGTCGCGCAAGGCGACCATCTGCGCCGCAAGCCAGGGCTGCACTGCCATCAGGTAATCCTGGTGCACCAGCACCGACCGCCCCGGTACCAGCGCAGGGTAGAATTCGGCGGCGACATGGTCGGCGATGGCCGATCCCTTCGCGGCATCCACCACCAGGATCTCGATCTTGCCCCCGGTCCAGCGCTGGTTCGCGATCTCGCCCGGATGCAGGGTCACCC
>JBJTSJ010000240.1:0-4580 GCA_046076605.1 Tabrizicola sp. | reverse complement strand
TTGTAGCTGCCGCCCTGGAATTCATGGAAGATCGCCCGGTAGGGTTTCTGCATGACGTTCGCCAGGATGTTCAACCGGCCCCGGTGCGGCATGCCGATGATGATTTCCTGGACGCCCAAAGCGCCGCCGCGCTTGATGATCTGTTCCATCGCGGGGATCACCGCCTCGCCCCCGTCAAGGCCGAAGCGCTTGGTACCCATGTACTTGACGTGGAGGAACTTTTCGTAGCCCTCGGCCTCGACGAGCTTGTTCAGGATGGCCTTGCGCCCCTCTCGCGTGAAGGCGATTTCCTTGCCGTAACCTTCGATCCGTTCCTTAAGCCAGGCGGCCTGTTCGGGGTCGGAGATGTGCATGTACTGCAGAGCGAAGGTGCCGCAGTAGGTGCGTTTCAGGATGTCGATGATTTGGCGCATCGAGGCGTGGGTCAGGCCCAGGACGTTGTCGATGAAGATCGGGCGGTCGAGGTCGGCCTCAGTGAAGCCGTAGGAGGCGGGGTCAAGCTCGGGCTGGTTGCCGCGTTCGGACATGCCGAGCGGGTCGAGGTCGGCGGCGAGGTGGCCGCGGATCCGGTAGGCCCGGATGATCATCAGCGCGCGGATCGAGTCGAGCACAGCGCGCTGGATCTGGTCCTGGCTGAGTGTGACCCCGGCCTCGGCCGCTTTGGCGGCGATCTTGTCCCCGGCGGCCTTGGTCTCTTTCGCCGGAGGGGGGGCGGCCCATTCGCCGGTCAGCGCGGCGGTCAGGTCGTCGACGGGCTGGGGCGGCCAGTCGGTGCGGGCCCAGGACGGGCCCTGGGCAGCGCGTTTGGCATCAATCTCTGAGTCGCCAAGGGCACGGAAGAACTCGGCCCAGGCTGGGTCGACCGAGTTCGGGTCGGCGGCATGGCGCGCGGCCAGCTGATCGACGTAGTCCGCATTGGCGCCGTCGAGGAATGACGAAGCGGCGAAAGCGGCGGTGGGGGACTGATCGGTCATTGCCCTATCCCTTGTTATCTTGAGAGGCGGAGGAATCGTTCGGCGCAAAGGCCGGGTTTGGCGGGAGTGTCGCCCAGCCGAGAACGCGCATCTGCTGGCTGCGGTACCAGTCGTCGAAGCCGTCCCGTTTGTGGCGGAATATGGCGATGGTGGGCACAAAGGCGGCGAGGGCCCCCAGGAACTGCGGGAAGGTGAAGCGAAGGCTGAGGCCGTCCTTCAGGAACTCGGCCAGAAGGCGGCGGACATAGCGCAGGTAGTAGGCGGCGATGTCGCGCCAAAGCGTTCGGCTGTGCTTTGCCACAAAGACAGCAAGGTTCATCAGCCCGAGGGTGATCGCCTGGCGCCGTCTGATCCGGCCCGCGGCGGCTTCGAAATGGTGGACTTGCGCGGTTTCGACCAGCACGTTCATCCCGTGTCGGGAAAACCGATAGCTCGCGTCCAGGTCTTCGGCGGGGCAGTAGGACAGAAGGCTGTCGTCAAAGCGTTCCTTGTGGGCGACGCTTGCGCGGACCGTCATCGCGAAACCGGACAACAGCGGAATCTGCAACAGATGCAGCGGGCCGATCCTTACCATGTCGGGGTGGGGCATCCGGCGGGGTGTGTCGTAGGCGATGAAATGGCTTGGCGCGCTCATCATGAAAACATGGCCCCAGATCCAGGCAACGACCGGGAGATCACGGAACCTGGTGCCTTCGACCGCTGCCGAGCCCGTGACCTTGCGCCTTTCATCGGCAATATCGGCCTGCCCGGGATAGTCCGGGCGGTTCAGGGGCATGGCGGCGGCAATCTGTCCGGTGGGGTCGGCGGCGAAGGTCCGGACGATTTCCTCGGCGCAGGTCGGGAACATCAGCGTGTCGTCGTCGAAGAGAAACAGGATCTCGCCCCGCGCGCGTTCGATGGCCATGTTGCGCCGGCGGGTCAGCGAGCGGACCGGGCTGTGCAGGTAGACGAGGTCGGGCTGCGGGCCTTCGTAGGTCGTGATGAGGTGCTTGATCCGGTCGCGATGCTGGTCTGCTTCGTCGCTGGCATCGACGATGATGATCTCGACCGGCGGCCACGTCTGTGTCACCGAAAGCCGCACCGCCTGCTCCAGGATGTCGATCCGGTTCAGGGTGGGGATGCAGTGCGACCAGGTGGGGAGCGTCATGGGAGGCGATCCTCAGCCGGAGTCAGAACTTGCGGAAAGTACAGCAAGAGTGAGGGCTGTTCGAACCCAAGCAGGGGATCGAATGTCCCGTCTGTCGGCCTGACCGCTACCATGTGGTCCGGGCGGTCGCTCCGGAAAACTACGTATCGAGTGGTTGTTGCGAAGTCATATTCATGTGCTTCAATCGGTGCGCCCATCGACTGCTCAATGACTTCGGGCGCAATATCTTGGGGAAACATCAGATAGCACCAGCTGACGCCACCCATGGAATACACCAGGGATGTTGCGTCTCCGCTGGAGGCGTCGCCCTTGAGAACGTCAAGTTCTGCCGGGGACGCAGGATCCTTTGCGCGTTCGATAGTAATCTTAGAAAGCTGTTGAGAGAACGCCCAGAGGGTTTCCAAATCACTATCCTCGGGCGTGCCCCCTCCTGGTATCTGCATAGACAGGGCCGTTGAAACGATGTTTGAAGCGGCGAGAGCATTTTCCGTTTCGTCCGGCGTTGCGGCCTTGGCACCAAGCGCACCAAGAGCTGCAACACGCTCTTTGTGACGCAGGTCAGGGGTGAAGCACGCGTTGATGAGGGGCTCCAGAGCAAACGTGGTGGCGCTGGCTGCAGAGGCGTAAACGACTGCCATGCAAAGAAATGCCAGGCAAAACCGCACCGTGTTTACCCCTTGATCGCCTTCAGCACCGCCTCGCCCAAGCCCGCGGGGCTGTCGGCCACCACGATCCCGGCGGACTTCATCGCCTCGATCTTCGAGCCCGCGTCGCCCTTGCCGCCTGCGACGATGGCGCCAGCGTGGCCCATGCGGCGGCCGGGGGGGGCTGTGCGGCCCGCGATGAAACCGGCGGTGGGTTTCCAGCGGCCTTTCTTCTTTTCCGACGCCAGGAATTCTGCAGCTTCCTCTTCGGCTGCCCCACCGATTTCGCCGATCATGATGATCGAGTGGGTCGCAGGATCGGCGAGGAACATTTCCAAGACGTCAATGTGTTCGGTCCCCTTGATCGGGTCGCCGCCGATGCCGACGGCGGTGGTCTGGCCGAGGCCGACGTCGGTGGTCTGCTTCACGGCCTCATAGGTGAGGGTGCCCGAGCGGGAGACGACGCCGACCGAGCCCTTGGAGAAGATCGAGCCCGGCATGATCCCGATCTTGCATTCGCCGGGGGTCAGGACGCCGGGGCAGTTCGGGCCGATAAGGCGCGACTTCGAGTTGATGAGTGCGCGCTTCACCCGCATCATGTCGAGGACCGGGATGCCTTCGGTGATGCAGACGATCAGCGGGATTTCGGCGTCGATGGCCTCCAGGATGCTGTCAGCGGCGAAGGGCGGGGGGACATAGATCGCGGTGGCGTTCGCTTGCGTCTTGGCGACCGCGTCATGCACGCTGTCGAAGACGGGCAGGCCGAGGTGTTCGGTCCCGCCCTTGCCGGGGGTCACGCCGCCGACCATCTGCGTGCCATAGGCGATGGCCTGTTCAGAGTGAAAGGTGCCCTGTGAGCCGGTGAAGCCCTGGCAGATGACCTTGGTGGATTTGTTGACGAGGACGGACATCGGGGCTTCCTTTTTCGGGTTCGGTCAGGGGCGATGCGCCCAGGTTGGTCAGAAGTCGGTGCTATAGGTCCGGATCACCCGGATCGTGCTTTTGGACGGGTCGTCGCATGTCGGATTTTCGCCCCCGGAAATTGTGGAAACCAGCGTCTCGATCCCGACTGCCTTGCTTACATAGGCCTTGCAGCCAAGCTCGTCCGTAACGCCGGGAGTGTAGTTGCCAAGCTGGTTGGTCAGCATGTCATCCATCAGCAGGATCGCCTAGGCCGTCGAGATGGTCAGGCTGACCGCATCGCAGACGTGGCGCGTTGCCTCGAGGTCGTCGGTTTCCATGACGACAAGAGTGTTGGCGTTGTAGTCCGGAACAAAGGTGTGAAGCCCGGTTGCGGCGTCGACGTCATGGCGCCATTTTCCCTGGTTCGCGCTTTCCATCCAGGAAACCTGACTGCCGACAGTCAGACAGTTCAGCAGCGCATCGAAATAGGCATCAGCGTCACTGCGGTCCTGTGTGAAGGCAGGCGTAGACAGAAAGATCAGGACAAGCGCCGCGCGGATCATCCCTTTACTGCCTTCACGATCTTCTCGGCCCCGTCCTTCAGGTCGTCCGCTGCGATGACGTTCAGGCCGGATTTGCGGATTATGTCCTTGCCAAGCTCGACGTTGGTCCCCTCCAGCCGTACGACCAGCGGGACCTTCAGGCCGACTTCCTTCACCGCCGCGATCACGCCTTCGGCGATGATGTCGCAGCGCATGATGCCGCCGAAGATGTTGACGAGGATGCCTTTGACCTGCGGGTCGGAGGTGATGATCTTGAAGGCCTCGGTGACCTTTTCCTTGGTCGCCCCGCCGCCGACGTCAAGGAAGTTGGCGGGCTCGGCCCCATAGAGCTTGATGATGTCCATCGTGG
>JBJTSJ010000239.1:0-7722 GCA_046076605.1 Tabrizicola sp. | reverse complement strand
GAAGGCGCCCATCCAGCATGTGGGTATCGCGAACTTCCGCCTGCCGATCCGCTATGCCAGCCGCGACGGCGCGCCGATCACGCTTGAAACCAGCGTCACCGGCACGGTGAGCCTGGAGGCCGAGCAGAAGGGCATCAACATGAGCCGCATCATGCGGTCGTTCTATGCCCATGCCGAAAAGGAATTCGACTTCGGCGTGATCGAGGCGGCGCTGGATGACTACAAGTCGGACCTTGGGTCGTTCGACGCGCGGATCCAGATGCGGCTGTCGTTCCCGATGCAGAAGGTCTCGCTTCGGTCGGACCTGACGGGCTGGCAGTATTACGACATCGCGCTGGAACTGGTGGAGCAGGCCGGGGTCCGCAAGCGGATCGCGCATATCGATTATGTGTATTCTTCGACCTGCCCGTGCAGCCTTGAGCTGTCGGAACACGCGCGGATGGTGCGCGGGCAACTGGCCACGCCGCATTCGCAGCGGTCGGTCGCGCGGCTGTCGGTGGTGCTGACGGGCGAGATGGCGCTAGAGGACCTGATCGACATCGCGCGGGGGGCCGTCGTCACCGAGACGCAGGTCATGGTCAAGCGCGAGGATGAGCAGGCCTTCGCGGAACTGAACGCGGCGAACCCGATCTTCGTCGAGGACGCGGCGCGGCTGTTCTGCGAGGCGTTGCGGAAGGACGGGCGGATCGGGGATTTCCGCGTGCTGGCCAGCCACCAGGAGAGCCTTCACTCCCACGACGCGATCAGCCTTCTGACCGAGGGTGAGACCTTTGCGGCGGAGAGCCTGGACCCGCATCTCTTCCGGACGCTGATTCACGCGCGCTAGATTGACCTAATCGACGGGGCCAAGTAGCCATGCCCGACCATGGTTGACTTCCGCCCCGTCGCCTACGTCATCGGCCGCATCCTGATCGTGCTTGCGATCCTGATGCTGGCCCCGGCCATCATCGACTGGCGGGCGGGGCTGGCAAACGGCTACGACTTCCTGGCATGTGCCGCGCTGACGGGGGTCGTGGGGGCGGGGCTGACGCTGTCCACCGGAAACGCGCTTGGCAAGCCGCTCGACACCCGGCAGGCCTATCTGCTGACCGCTGGTATCTGGATCATCGTGCCGTTCTTTGGTGGGCTGCCCTTCTATATCGGCGCCCCGGGTCTGACGCTGAACAACGCCTTTTTTGAATCGGTCTCGGGGTTCACCACCACCGGGGCGACGGTGATCTTCGGGCTGGAGGACCTGCCCACGGGCATGAACCTGTGGCGGGGCATGCTGAACTGGCTGGGGGGCCTGGGGATCGCGTTCATCGCGATGATCTTCCTGCCCCTGATGCGTATCGGCGGGATGCAGTTCTTCCGCACCGAGGGCTTTGATACATTCGGCAAGGCCCTGCCACGGGCGACCGACATCGCCAAGCAGCTTCTGCTGGTCTATTCGCTGCTGACCGTGATCTGCATCGCGACCTATTCGGCCATCGGGATGTCGACCATTGACGCGGTGGTGGGCGGGTTTGCCACGATTGCGACGGGCGGCTTCTTTCCGGCGGATGTGTCGTTCAACAAATACACGGGCGCAGGGGAGTATGCAGGCGCCCTGTTCATGATCCTGGGAAGCCTGCCGTACATCCGCTATGTGCAGCTGGTGAATGGTCAGGCGGGCCCGTTGTGGGAGGACAGTCAGGCCCGGGCCTATCTGCGCTGGCTGGCCTATGCGGTGATCTCGGTCACGGTCTGGCGGGTCTGGACCACGGGAGATCCCATCGAGCCAGTGTTCCGTGAGGCCTTGTTCAACCTGACCTCGATCATGTCCTCGACCGGGTTCTTTTCCGGCAGCTTCCCGGTCTGGGGCGGGTTCATGCTGGTGGTGGCCTTCGTGATCGGGGTGATCGGGGCTTGCTCGGGGTCATCGGCGGCGGGGCTGTCGGTCTTCCGGGTGCAGCTGGTCATCGCGGTCCTGAAGCGCGAAGTGCGGCGGATCGGCAACCCTTCGACCGTGGACCCGGTGCGCTATGACGGGCGGGGCGTTGGCGATGACGTGCTGAACGCGCTGGTGATGTTCGTGTCGAGCTACATCCTGATCCTGGGCACGATGAGCGTGGCGATGGCGCTGCTGGGGGTCGATACGGTTTCGGCGCTTTTCGCGGTGTGGACTTCGTTGGGGAACATTGGCTACGGCTTCGGCCCGCTGGTTGAACGGACCGGGACCTTCATCGATTTCCCGCCCGGCGCCATCGCGATCATGTCGCTGTGCATGCTGCTGGGCCGGTTGGGCCTTCTGGCCATCCTGGTGATGGTGCTGCCGAGCTTCTGGCGGCGCTAGTCCCAGCAGGAGACGAGCGCCGTCATTCCGGTGGCGAGGTCCGACAGGGCCGCGGGGTCCAGGGGCGCGGTCGAGGTTGTCGCGGTGGTGGTCACACCGGTCGGGATCAAGAGGCGCGAAAGTTCGGCTGCGGACAGGGCGAAGACCACACCCTGGGGCATCATCTTGCCGCCTTGCGGTTGGGCGGGGAGGAGCATGCCGAGGACGCTGCCCGAGGTGTCCAGCACCGCGCCACCGGCAGCGCCGGGAAGCGACTGGAGGGCAAGGCGGTTGAGCGTGGTCTCGCCGTTCAGGCCGGTGACGTCCTCCAGCGTGCCGAAGGTGATGACGGGGGCGGGCAGGCGGTCTTCGTAGGAGTAGCCGGGGACGGCCACTTCGGTGCCGGGCCGGGCCGGAGCGGTGACGAAGCCTGCTACCGCGCGGGGGGCAAGCGCGGTCTTGGGGGTCAGGAGGGCCAGGCCGCTAGTCTTGTCGGCAAGGGTCACCGTCGCGTCGGTTGCGCGGTCGATGGTGACCCGGCCGCATTGGTCGACGGCCTCGATCGTGGTCAGGACGGCGCCTTGGGGCGTGATGAAGAAGCCGGTGCGGCTGAGGCGGGGCTTGCGCACTTCCAGCCCCGAGAGGAGGCCAGAGCGGGTTTCCGCCCCCATCACCGCCATGCCGGGGTCAAGGACGCCGTCGCCATCGGCAGAGAAGCTGTCCTCGATCACCTTGATGATGCGGGCATCGCGCGCCTCGTTCCCAGGGGTGGAAAGCAGCATCCAGCCCTTGATCCGGTTGCCCTTCAGTTCGGCGAAGACGGTGGTATCGGCCTTGGGCGAGGTGCCGCGGATGCGGAAGCTGCGGTCGTCGCGGTCACGGGGACCGTCGAGGGGGACGGATTCCAGCGTCTGCAGGACGTCGTAAAGGCCGTACAGCGCGGCCTGGTCGCCGGGTTGCGAGATCAGGACGATCCGGGGAGCGTCTTCGGTCTTGGCGCGGTAGTGGACGAAGGGGGGCTCATAGTGGTCGAACTCCACCAGGCCCAGGGGCAGGGTGACGGTGATGCCGGATTCCGTCTCGGTCACCTCGGTGAAGCCGAAGGCGGCGATCTCGCCCTTCCAGGCGTCTAGAAGGGTGCGGCGCTGGCGGGTGGTCAGGATGCCGGTCGGTTCCACCATGCCCTGCGCCTCTTGCCAGGCGGCCATCGAATTGCGGGTGCCGGGGCCGAAAGCGCCGTCGATGGCGCTGGGGTAGAAGCCAAACCATTGCAACGCGGTCTGCAGGTCGCGGCGGTCTTAGGGCGTCAGAAGCGCCTCGCTGTCGCGGGCTTGCTGGCGGTCTTCGTCGGGGAGTTCGGCGGGGTCGGGCTGGGGCGTTTCGACCACGGCGGCGACGTCTTCGGCGAGGTCCGGCGCGGGGGCGGCGGTGCTGTCTTCGGGGAAGATCTGTTCGCCATAGCGCGCGCCGTCGTCGATGAAGCTGTCCGACGGGATCTGGCCTTCGCGTTTCAGGGCGCCAAGGCGGATCGGGGCTTCGTCGGCCGGGTAGGGGCCAAGCGCGATACCGTACCAGCCGGAGGAGAGCCGGAAGGCCGAGGTTTCCGGAAACAGCGCGGCATAGGCGCGGGCGCGGTCCAGCGCGGTGGCAAGGTCGGGATGCGCCTCGACCTGGACCCAGGCGCGTGTCTCTTGTGCAGATGCTTGCGGGGACGGGGACAGGATCATCGTTGCCAGGGCAAGGACAATCAACGCAAGCGGTCTGAACATGAACAGGTCCTGAAGACGGTTTCCGGCTGGGGCCGACATTAGCCATGGCGCGCGCCGCGACAAGGGTGAAACCGGTCACGATTGCGCCGAGCCTTTCCGGAATTGACCCCTCTCGCCCCAATGGATAGGGAAGGCGCGAGTTTTGCGCATGTCCGGGGCCCCCCATGTCCGACGCCACCACCACGCCGAAAAGCTTTCAGGAAATCATCCTGCGGCTGCAGACTTACTGGGCAGCGCAAGGCTGTGCCGTGTTGCAGCCCTATGATATGGAAGTGGGGGCGGGGACCTTCCACCCGGCGACGACGCTGCGGTCTCTGGGGACGAAGCCCTGGGCTGCGGCCTATGTCCAACCTTCGCGCCGCCCGACGGACGGGCGCTATGGCGAGAACCCGAACCGGCTGCAGCACTATTACCAGTATCAGGTCATCATCAAACCCTCGCCGCCCGACCTGCAGGAGCTGTATCTGGGGTCCCTGGCGGCCATCGGGATCGACCTGGGCCTGCATGACATCCGCTTTGTCGAGGATGACTGGGAAAGCCCGACGCTGGGCGCCTGGGGCCTGGGCTGGGAGGTCTGGTGCGACGGGATGGAGGTCAGCCAGTTCACCTATTTCCAGCAGGTCGGCGGGCATGACTGCAAGCCTGTCTCAGGCGAGCTGACCTATGGGCTGGAACGGCTGGCGATGTATGTGATGGGCGTGGACCATGTGATGGACATGCCCTTCAACGATCCCCAGTCGCCGATCCCGCTGACCTATGGCGACATCTTCCGGCAGACGGAGGAGGAGTACTCTCGCCACAACTTCGACGGGGCGACGACCGAGATGCTGTTCCAGCATTTCAAGGACGCCGAGGCGGAGTGTCAGAGGCTGCTGGCCTTTGAGCCTCAGGACCCGAAGTCGGGCAAGCGGATCATCATGGCGCACCCGGCCTATGACCAGACGATCAAGGCGAGCCACCTGTTCAACCTGCTGGACGCGCGGGGCGTGATCTCGGTTACCGAACGGCAAGCCTACATCGGGCGGGTCCGGGCTCTGGCCAAGCAGTGCGCTGATGCCTTCCGGCAGACCGAGGCCGGGGCCGACCAATGACCGGAGGCGCGTAAGATGCCGCTTTACCGGCCAGAATCGCTGCGCGAGCGCCTGCTGACCTGGCTGTCACGCCGGGAAAACAGGATTGGACGCAAGGCGCGGCGCTGGCTGATGCGGATTCATGGGCCGCGCGCAGTCGCGGATTTCAACGCGCGGCTGCCGCAGATCGGGGCGGGCGACCTGTGTCTGGACATGGGGGCGAATGTCGGGCTGTTCACGCTGGAAATGGCCAAGCGGGGTTGTGAGGTGCATGCCTATGAACCCGACCCGATGGCCTGGGAGGCGCTGGTGAAGAACACGGGCCACCTGCCGAACGTGACGCTCCACAACTGCGCGGTCGGTGCCCAGGCCGGCACGTTCCGGCTGCGCCGCGCCCGCAGCTTTGCCAAGAACCCGCTGGTGTCGACAACGATGTCCTCGATTGCCTTGTCGGACCCAAAACGATTTCAGGATGCTGACGGCATCGATGTCGAAGTCCGCGCCTTCCGCGACGTGATTGCCGGGTTTGGCCGCCGGATCGCGCTGGTCAAGATGGACATAGAGGGGGCCGAGTTCGACATCCTGCGCCAAGTCTTTGCCGATCCCTCTGCCTTCGACATCGACGCGATCTTCTGCGAAACACATGAGCGCCAGTCCTATCCGGAGTTCAAGGAGATCGACCGGATGCGCCGAGACTCCGAAGGGCTGGCGCGGCCCTATGTCAACCTTTACTGGCCGTAAGCCGAAATGCTGGGAAAACTCATCGTGGCTGTCATCGTGGGAACCGCCCTGATCGCGGGTGGGGTGCTTTGGTACACTGCCGAGCGCGCCTTCTATGAGGAGGTCGCCTTCCAGCCGGGGGCTGAGATCCGGTTGGTGCCCTTGGTGGGCGGCCAGCCCGAGGCGATCGTCGTCAGCGGGATCGAGGGGATCGATGCCGACAGCTCTCCCATCAAGTTCCGCGCCTGCTTCACCACGCCCCTGTCCCTGGCCATGCTGACCGAGACCTACCAGCCCTATGCGGGTGCCGAGCCGTTGGTCGCGCCGTCCGGGTTCGACTGCTTTGACGCCGCCGCGATCGGCAAGGCTTTGGAGACGGGCGAGGCCCTGGCCTTCCTGTCCGAGCCGGACATCCATCCCGGCGTCGACCGGGTGGTCGCGGTCTTTGGCGATGGCCGCGCCTATGCCTGGCAGCAGTTGAACGGGAGCCTTGAGAACTGACGATGGCCGAAGAGGACGCCCTTCGGAAGCTGAAGCGCCGTCACAAGCGCGACCTGCGCCATGCGCGGGCCGAAGGCATGCTTGCAGGCATCGCGGCGATGCTGCGGCCCGGGGATGTCGCGGTGGACTGCGGGGCGAACCGGGGGGATGTGACGGCGGTCCTTGCGGCCTCGGGCGCGGTGGTCCATGCCTTCGAGCCTGACCCCTACAACCTTGAGAAGCTGCAGGAACGGTTTGCCGGCGTGGCGAACGTGACGCTGCATGCGGCGGCGGTGGGGACGGCGGCGGGGTCGATCCGCCTGATGCGCGCGGCGAACTGGGAGGCGAACCCGGACCTCGCCTCGGTCAAAAGCACTGTCGTCGCGGGCGGGCAGAACATCGCGGAGGGTGAGGGGATCGAGGTCGCGATGATCGACTTGTCCGTTTTCCTGCGCGGGTTGATCGCGGCCCATGGCCGGGTGGCCTTCGTCAAGATGGACATCGAAGGGGCGGAGCTTGACCTTCTGTCCGCAATGCTGGAGGCGCGGCTTTTCGACGACATCCAGCTGACCGTCGCCGAGACGCATGAGCGCAAGTTCAAGGAGTTGCGGGGTCAGTTTGCCGCCCTGCGCACAGCCATTGCCGAGGCCTATCCGCCGTCGCGCGTGAACCTCGACTGGATCTAGGAAACCGATATGCCCGACCTTCTGATCGAACTCTTTTCCGAGGAAATCCCGGCCCGCATGCAGGGCCGCGCCCGCGAGGATCTGCGGAAGCTGGTGACGGATGGCCTGGTCGAGGCGGGGCTGACCTATGCCTCGGCGGGGGCCTTTTCGACGCCGCGGCGGTTGGTCCTGTCGGTCGAGGGGCTAACGTCCGAGAGCCGCCCGGTGCGGGAGGAGCGGAAGGGGCCTTCCGTTTCGGCTCCCCAGCAGGCGGTGGAGGGGTTCCTTCGGTCGACCGGGCTGACGCTGGATCAGCTGGAGCGGCGGGCGGACAAGAAGGGTGAGACCTTCTATGCGGTGGTGGAAAAGCCGGGTCGTCGGGCGGCCGAGATCGTGGCCGAGGTGCTGGAAGGGGTGATCCGGACCTTCCCCTGGCCGAAATCGATGCGCTGGGGCTTGGGCTCGTTGCGCTGGGTGCGGCCGTTGCAGTCGATCATCTGTCTTCTGTCGGATGAAAGCGGCGCGCATGTGGTGCCGATGGAGGTCGACGGGATCGTTGCGGGCAACGTGACCGAGGGGCATCGGTTCATGGGCAATGGCCGCTTCGTGGTGACGGGGTTTGACGACTATGCGGTCAAGCTGAAGCGCGGACGCGTGGTGCTGGACACTGCCGAGCGGGAGGCCGCGATCTTGCAGGGGGCGCAAAACCTGGCCTTTGCGGCGGG
>JBJTSJ010000238.1:0-7298 GCA_046076605.1 Tabrizicola sp. | reverse complement strand
TGAAAACGCACCCCGGCCCGAAGCCGCCGACCTGCTCCTAATGACCTTTTCGGGCTAGCGCCGAGCGCTCCACCAGACCAGTCTTTGCTTTGTCCAGCGTCTTGGCGTACACGAGCACATACTCGGTCGTGATCGTGATGTGCTGTGCTTGGTTCTTCGGGGTGGTTTTCTGCCAGTTGATGATGGCTAGGCGGTTGTCTTCGCCGAAGATTTCGTCCATCAGCATCCCGAGCCGGTAGAGCTCGCGATGGTCGATGCAGATCGCCATCACCCCGCCGGGCTTCAGCATCTCCCGCATCATCCACAGCCGAGGCGTCATGAACTTCAGCCACTTGCTGTGCCGTGAGCCGTCCTCCTTGGGCACGAGCTCGCCGAGGTCGGGGTCGTTGGGGTCCTTGTCCCACTTGTCGTTGTAGCGAAAGTCAGTGCCGGTGTTGTAGGGCGGGTCCGCAACGATCAGGTCTACCTGGCCACGGTACTTGTAGAGCGTGACCATGGCGGAGAGGTTCTCGCCGTCCCAAATCTCGTTGAGAGACTGGGCAGCCTCATCACCGACCGAGAGCTTCTTGACGATCTTGTTCAGCTTCGGCTTGACCTGGCGGATGATTTGCCAGGGCGCGGTGCGCCCGGTGTACGACATGACGATGCCGTTCTTGCCGGCCTCGCTCAGCGATGCGTCATGTTCCTGCAGGAGCCGGATCAGCGCCGCCCGGGGAAGTTGTTCGTAGTCCATGTGCCCCTATGACAACAGCGGGGTTGGTCCCCGCTGTCGCTCCTCATGTCATGTTTTGGATAGTTAGACGTGTCTGGCCAGGCTCATACGCTGGTGGAGTATCCGGACCACGGCAACCGATGTTTCTTGGTCACGGTAAACGATGACGTGCGAGCCCACCAGGTAGAGGCGGTGCGTGTCGGGAAGCTCTGGCGAACGATGCCCCATAGCCGGGTTGCGCCCGATGAGCTGCAGGGCATCGTTGATCTTGTCCCGGTAGGTGTGAAGCTGGCCTTGGCCCCATGTCTCACCCGTGTAGCGCAGGATGTCGATGAAGTCCTGTCGCGCCTTCGGCGATAGGACCAGCTTCCGGCTACGGTCAGGGGAGGACATCAGGGTCCATCGGCTTTCCACTGTGCATGTCGTTCAGCGCTGCTTCAGTGATGTCGTTTAGCGCCTTGGCGGTGTAGGGGATGCCTTCACCACGGTCGAGCTCGTCGTCGCCCTTCTTGATTGCGGCGCGCCATGCCTGCACGCGGACCTCGTCGGCCTGCATGCGGCGCAGTGCGTCGCGGATGACTTCGGTCGCGTTGCCGTAGAAGCCGCCCGCGACCTTGCCTTTGATGAAGGTCTCCATCTCGGGCGAGAGATTGATGTGCATGGTCATAGCTGCACCTCCTTGGGGTTCATATACATAGCTTATCCATGCTATGGACATGAATCAAGAAAATTCGACCTATAGAGCTGTTGTTTTATACAGCAAAAACGGTGACTAGCTCATAGGGCGAGCCCCTTCGTGCTTCGCACCAAGGATCGGGCTATAGGCCCGGGTACGGCCCCCGAGCCCCGTGCCGGGTCTCGGCCCCTGCGGGTAACTATCCCTCTCGCGAAACACAGGGAGCAGAGGGGAAGGCTTGCGCCCTCCCCTTGTGATCGGTTCCGGCTGAAGCCCGAACCGCCTTCACCAAGGCCATGACCTCACGGCACCCCCGCCTGCGGCGGTGGCCGCTGCGCTGCCGTCAGCTCCTGGCCAGAACAGCCCTAAGGGGTCCCCCCTCGCGACGGGCAAGGGTCCGCGCCTGCGGCGCCAGTTCGGCCGGTCTCCCCAACCTTCCTCCGCTGCGCTCCGTGCAGGCCGGGTGATACCCCTCCGGCCGCCCTGCCCTTGCCCTTTGCTACCCCCGCTCTCGCCGAGGGGCACGGGGTGCATCCGCACCCCCAGCCCTAAAGGAGCAAAGACCATGGCAAAGGCAGCAACCAAGACCCAGACCACCAAGACCGCCGGCACCGCCGGCCAGCCTGTGAAGGCTGATGTCTACGCACGAGTCACCGACCGCATCATCAAGGCCATCGAGCAAGGCACCCGCCCATGGCTGAAGCCGTGGAGCACCGGCAACACCGCCGGCCGCATCGAGCGCCCCATCCGCCACAACGGCACGCCCTACCGTGGGATGAACGTTCTTCTTCTGTGGGGTGACGCCATGGACAAGGGCTTTCAGTCGCCGCAGTGGATGACCTACAAGCAGGCCCAGGAGCTGGGCGGCCAGGTCAGGAAAGGCGAGACCGGCTCGCTTGTCGTCTACGCCGACCGCTACACCAAGACCGAGACTGACGACCAAGGCCAAGAGGCCGAGCGAGAAATCGCCTTCATGAAGGGCTATACCGTGTTCAACACGGAGCAAATCGACGGGCTGCCGGCGCAGTACCAGCTCACGCCCCGCCCTGCCCTGCCGAAGATGGAGCTTCACGAGGCCGCCGAAGCCTTCTTCGCCGGTACCGGTGCCACTGTTCGCCATGGAGGAGGCCGCGCCTTCTATGTGCCCTCACAAGACTTCGTGCAGCTTCCCGCGCCGGAGGCATTCCGGGACGTGGAGAGCTACGAAGCCACGAAAGCCCATGAGTTCATCCACTGGACCGGCCACCCCTCCCGCAACGCTCGCGAGTTTGGCAAGCGGTTTGGGGATAGCGCCTACGCCTTCGAGGAGCTCGTCGCCGAGCTTGGCGCCGCCTTCCTCTGTGCAGACCTCGGCATCACGCCGGAATTCAGGGAGGACCACGCCGCCTATCTGGCCCACTGGCTGCAGGTCCTGAAGCAGGACAAGCGCGCCATCTTCACCGCTGCCGCTGCAGCCCAGAGGGCGGCCGACACCCTGCACGCCTTGCAGGTGGCCGAGCCTGGCCAGCTTGCCGCCTGACAGGAAGACCAGCACCGCCCCAGGCCAGCAGGCCCGGGGCGGCCCATTCTTGAAAGTTGCTGCGCCCCTGCCCTTCGGGCACCCGCGCCCCCCGCCCGCCGGCCTTCGACTTTCCGGCTTGACTATCGGAGTGGTTGTGGCATGCTTGCATGCAAACATGAAAACATCAAAGCGTAGGAACATGAAAGCATGAAAACAATAGTCATCAACTCACAGAAGGGCGGGAGCGGCAAGACCACCATCTGCGCCCATCTGGCGGTGGAAGCCGAAAGGGCCGGAGACGGCCCGGTCTTCCTCATTGATACCGACCCACAAGGCACCCTCAGCACTTGGCATGAGCACCGCGAGGCAGAGGCGCCGCAGCGGGTCGAGGTGCCCCTAGAAAGCCTGGCCGAAGGCCTAGCTGTTCTCAAGGACCGCAAAGCGTCTTATTGCTTCATCGACACCGCGCCCACGCGCACCGACGAGAACGTCGCACTCTTCCGCATGGCTGACCTGGTGCTCGTGCCCATTCGTCCCAGTCCTTCCGATCTCTGGGCCGCAGCAGCCACCGTGTCGCTTCTGAAAGAGGCGGACATCCCGTTTCTCTTCATCCTTACCCAAGCGAAGGCGAACGCGAGCATCACAGCCCAAGCGGCAGCCGCGCTGTCCCATCACGGCCCCGTGGCCGAGACCTTCATCGCAGACCGCGTGCCCTACGCGGCGGCTATGACGGATGGCCGCACCGCCTTGGAACTCTCTGCCAAAGGACCTGCAGCCGTTGAGACTGCGGCCCTATGGAAGAACATCAGAGCATGCTTGCATGCAAGCATGAAAAAAATAGAGAAGGTGAAACGCCATGGCTAAAGCTGTCCCCCTGACCCTGACTGCGCTCAGCGCACCGCAAATCACCCCCCAAGCTGCTACGCCGGCGCGAAGCCCCGCCGTCAAGGCAGCACCACCTGCCGCGCCTGAAGTCGAGAAAGTGCCCCTGCAGGTACGGATTCCGAAAGAGGAGGCCCGTGCCATCAAGGTTGCTGCTGCCGAGCGCGACCTCAGCATCAGTGATTTCATGCTTGCATGCTTTCATGCACACATGAAAGAGGTCAAGAAGGCGCCCTAAGCGTTCAGGTGGCCAGTGCGTCGAACCAAGCCGAGAAGCTGGCCACGTCGTCGAACGTCTTGACCGACCCATCGGGGAGGGTGATTGCTAGCGTTTCCCCGCCCGCGAGTAGCGCCTTCATCTGGTCTTTGAATCCCGCACCTTGTTCTGTCCTGCCGTCTGAGACGGTTTCCCAAGACACATCAACTGTCATCACACATTCCTTGAATGTTTGCATGCAAACATGCATGCATGCAGGTACTAGCGGAAGCCAGGGTATTTACCCCGGCGCTTGCAGAAGGCCAAGAAGTGAGAGTCCGCTCGGTGTGGCGTGATGCTCTTCTTTTCAATCCAAGCCCGCCATTCGCCTTCGAGGCCGTGCACGTCCCAGCCAGGCGCGTAAGAGCGGGCGAGGTCGTAGGTCTCTGCCTTCAGGCTGATGAACAAGCCGGGGAGGGGAGGGGTGAACTGTGAAGCGGTCTTCGTCCGCATCTCGACCATGTCGCCGTCCAGCGCGATGCTGTAGCCCGGCATGTGGTCGTGAGTCTTGTCGTCGTCGATGATGGACTGCAGCAGGCGCCGGAACTCTTTCAAGGTCGACTGGGCCCCGCACTTCACGCGGAGCTTCTCCAAGCCGATCTTGAAAGACGCCTGCATGCCGACATGCTTCCTGGCCAGCTCGTACAAGCGCCGTTCTAAGGGCTTGGCCAACTGGAAATATCGACGGTCCAGCGTCAGGACTTCCTGAGCTTCCACCGCTTGGAACACCCACTCGGAGAGGTCGATTTCGACCTCCTGCATGCGCCCCTCTCGGGTCTCTCTGACGATGCGTGCACGGTTGATGAGGCCGAACACGTCGAAGGTTTCCTTCCCACCCGTCACGATGTTGGTCGCAATCTGAGTGCCCTGCAGCCGCTCGAAGGCCTCGCGAAGCTGCAGGTAGCCCCGGCCGCTAGTGTCCCGGTTCGTGGCGACCAGCAGGTCGTGAGCACGGAGGCGCAACTTGCTGGAGATAGGCCGGCGGTCGTTCATAGCCGCGATGAGCTGGCTGATGCAGTAGATGAGGATGTCCCGGTCAAAGACCGTGGCCAGGCCCTTCACGCCTGGCCGGACTTCGGCCCAACTGTTCCCGTTGTCGTAGCGCCGCGTCTTCATGTCGGGCTTCTTCGACAGGGAAAAGATGGGGTGCTCCATCGAAGCGCTGTCGCCCTTCAAGGCCGCGTCGAACACGTCGCACACGAAGAAGTCCCGCTGATGCCGGACGGGAAGGAGAGGGGACCTCTCCTTCGTGTTTTCACCCACTACCCGGGAACCTTTCGTGTTATCACCCACCATCGGTGAAGTCTTCGTGTTTTCACCCACTGTGTCAATAGTCTTCGCGTTTTCACCCACCCTCTAGCCTGTGGATAACTTCGCCCTGTGGGGGTGTTCTGGATTCGTGTTTTTACACACCGGAATTCGTGTTTTTACACACCGCTCTTCGTGTTTTTACACACCAGAACGACATGAAGATGCCACTTTTTCTTATATACATCAATGACTTGCGATTTTCCGGAATTCGCGTAACTCTATCTCTAACTTATTTAACAACCTCCGAGGCTGTGGATGAGCGCCAGCACTGTGGCAAGCGTCACCGCCGCCTCTTGGGGGCTTCGCCCCCGCCGGCTCGACCGCTTCGCGGTCCCCCGGGCCTGCGGCCCTCCCGCCCGGCATCCCCCAGGGCTTCGCCCTCGGCCTACGGCCTCACCCTTTAATGGGCCCCCAGAGGGGGCTGTCCAGGTCCCCCAACAGGGCAGGGGGCTACCGCCCCCTCTGTCCGGCCCTTCGGGCCTCCCTGTTCGACTCCCCCGGAAGGGGCTTCGCCCCTCCCCACCGCTTCGCGGCGGTTCCCCTCCCCAACAGCCGGCTATCAAGAAAGAAAGCGCAATTTCCGAGCCTGCTTCACCATCGCCTTGCTCTCCGGGGGAGTGCAAGCGTCTCGCCTTGGGCCTTATGGCAAACATCGAGCGAGCGGAGAATCGGGCGGGGTCTGAGCTTCCAGCGGTAGGGCTGCATCCTACGTAAGGCTCCGCATGAATGTATGTTTGCATGCGGGCATGCAAACATACATTCATGGATACCTGCAGACTTCCGGAACTGGAGTGGAAGAGAAGGCGAGGAAATCAGGCGACCGGGCCGAGGGCCCGGTAGAGCGTCGCACGTGACACCCCGAGGGACTGGGCAACAGCATGACCGGTCTCGCCGCTGGTGAGCAGCGCTCGCCCATGCTCGATTTGCCTCGGGGTGAGCTTTCGTTTCGGGCCCAGCTTCACGCCGCGTGACTTGGCCGCCGTGAGCCCGGCTTGCGTCCTCTCGACGATGAGCGCCCGCTCGAACTCAGCCAAGGCCGCCATCATGTGGAAGACCAGTCGACCGCCGGCACTCGTTGTGTCGATGGCCTCATTCAAGGACACGAAGCCCGCGCCCTTGGCTTCGATGACCTTCAAGACTTCGACCAGGTGCGACAGGGACCGGCCGAGCCGGTCCAGTCGCCACACCACCAGCACGACCCCGGGGCCGAGCTTGGCAAGCACCTGGTCAAGCCCTGGCCGCTTCGACCGCGTGCCGCTGGTCTGGTCTTCAAAGATGGTCGAGCAGCCCGCCGCCTTTAGGGCGTCGCGCTGCAGGTGGAGCTTCTGGTCCTGGGTCGAGACCCGTGCGTAGCCGATGCGCTCCATAGCTCAGGGCGTCCCTTCCGGTGGAAAGTCCAGCCGTGGCATGGGTCGGAAGTCTGCTTCCCTATATGGAATCTTGTACTTGGCCAGGACCTCGTCCACCGAGCGCCCTTGTTCCCGGGCCGCTTCGCCTTCGACCCGTCCGCTGTAGTAGCTGAACTGGTCAGACACGCCACCTTGTGGCGGCCGGGCATTGAATCCGTCCACCACGCCGAGGGACCACCAACGGGGGTCTATCTGCACGAAGGGCTTGGTCGGCTTGTAGGGCTGTGGTGGGTCCTCTGACATGGTCTCAATATGAGACAAATTTGTGAGACACGCAAGTCCTTGATTTCATTGACCTGGCCGGCCTGTCTCATAAACGGTCGTTTAACGGGCACTGCTGCGCAACCCCGGATTCACTGGCCGTTGTGTACCCTCAACTGTTAAAATACCCGTTCACTTTTCTTTGCTCGGTAAAGGTATGGGAAAGTTGCGTTTTGGGTATGCCCGAGTCTCAACTGACGATCAAACGACCGCCCTTCAAGCCGATGCGTTGAAGCAGGCGGGGTGTTCCCGCGTCTATGAGGACAAGGCCAGCGGCAAGGCGAGCGTGG
>JBJTSJ010000237.1:0-4027 GCA_046076605.1 Tabrizicola sp. | reverse complement strand
GGTTGCAAATTGGTGGCGTGATTGTCGAAAAGTTAACGGTTTGGGACTTATTGTTGCCTGAATCGATGCTTATCTTTGGCTCAGGCGGGTGAACTCCTCCCTCCCTTGATCCCGCAGTTATCCCCTTGTCGTGTCGGGGTCATGGCACGGCATCCCTCCCTGTTGGAACTGGCCGGGCGCTTTGTCGCCCGGTTTTTTTTGACCCGATGCCGCGACATGCGGGCGGCAGTACGGACATGGCAAGACCGGAGGTTGGCGCGGGCAGGGGCCTTGTCTGGGCGCAACCAAGGATTGTGGCGCAAAAACCATGATTTCTGGACATTTGATTTACATCAATTCGCGGCGCGCGGATTCCGTGGTATACAGCCCTCACCTCCCTGTTGGACTGCGCCCGGCCCCGTTTGGCCGGGCTTTCTTTTTGTCGGGTGGGGCGGCATAAGCGGACGGTCACCAAGGAGACCGTCATGCCTTTTACCCTTGCAACCTGGAACATCAATTCGGTCCGCCTGCGCGAGGCGCTGGTTTCGCGCCTTCTGACCGAAGAGGCGCCGGATGTGCTATGCCTGCAGGAATGCAAGTGCCCGGTCGAGCTGATCCCGTTGGAGGGCTTTCGCGCCCTCGGTTACACCCATGTCGTCGCGCGGGGGCAGAAGGGCTATAACGGCGTCGCCATCCTGTCCAGGCTGCCGATCAAGGATGTGGGCGGCCACGACTTCGCCACCCTCGGCCACGCCCGGCACGTCGCGGCGCGGCTTGAAAATGGCGTCACCATCCACAACTTCTACGTCCCCGCAGGGGGCGACATCCCGGACCGCGCGCAGAACATCAAGTTCGGCCAGAAGCTCGACTTCCTGACCGACATGCGCGACCACTTCCGTTCTGACCGGCCAGAAAAGGCGATCCTCGTGGGCGACCTCAACATCGCCCCGCGTGAGGATGACGTCTGGGATCACAAGGCGCTGTTGAAGATCGTCAGCCACACGCCGATCGAGGTTGCCCATCTGGGTGAGACGATGGAGGCAGGCCGCTGGGTCGACGTGACCCGTCAGGACATCCCGCACGGCAGGCTATACAGCTGGTGGAGCTACCGCAGCCCGGACTGGGACGGTGCCGACAAGGGCCGCAGGCTGGACCACATCTGGGCCACCCCGGATATCTCGGGCGCAGCTTCCGGCAGCCGCATCCTCCGCCCGGTCCGCGGCTGGGAGCAACCGTCAGACCACGTCCCGGTCTTCGCGACGTTTGATCTGTAGGCGCAAAGCTTTTCGAAAAGCTTTGCAAATTCCTTCGAAGGAATTTGTCAGGACCCCGAGGCCAGCGCCGCAAGGATCGCCTTGGCGCTGTCGCTGTCCCATTCCGCGTCGCCGATCAGCCGGGCGACTTCCTGGCCCTCGGGGTTGATGATCACCGTCACCGGCAGGCCCATCACATGCATCGCTCGCGCCAGTGCCGACTGCGGGTCGCGGCGGATGGGCAGGTTGGTGACCCCGGCTTCCTCGAAGAACCGCTTGATCCCCTCCACCGCATTGCGCCCCGTCGCCACCGGCAGGACCACGATCTCGGGCATCGCCGCCTGCAGCCGGTCAAGCGAGGGCATCTCGTGGCGGCAGGGCGCGCACCAGGTCGCCCAGAAGTTCAGGACCACCCACTTGCCCTTGTAGTCGGCCAGCGCGTGCTCGGCATCGTCGGCGTCCAAGAGCACCGCGTTGGGCACCGCGACGGGCTCCTCCAGCAACATCAGCTTCTTCATGTCGCCGTCCCGCAGGCTGGCCACATCGGCAGACGCCACGTTTGCACCAAGCATCAAGGCCGTATAAAGGACGACCAGCAATTTCCGCACGTTTCCCACCCCTGCCGTCTGCCCCAGAAAGCCCGCCCATGTCCGACGCCCCCGACCCCAAATCCGCCAACACGATGTGGGGCGGGCGTTTCGCCGAAGGCCCAAGCGCGATCATGACGGCGATCAACGCCTCGATCGGGTTTGACCAACGGCTCTACGCCCAGGATATCGCGGGCAGCCGGGCCCATGCGGCAATGCTGGCCGCGCAGGGCATCATCACTGATATGGACGCCAAGGCGATTGGGGAAGGCCTCCTCTCGATCTTGTCAGAGATCGAGGCGGGAAAGTTCCCTTTCACCACCGATCTGGAAGACATCCACCTGAACATCGAGGCCCGGCTGACCGAACGGATCGGCGAGGCAGGCAAGCGCATGCACACCGGGCGGTCGCGGAATGACCAGGTGGCCGTCGACTTCCGCCTCTGGGTCCGCGACCAGTGCGACCAGGCGATCCAGGGCCTCACCGGCCTGATGCAGGCCTTTGTCGCCCAGGCCGAGGCCGGGGCGGACTGGGTCATGCCCGGCTTCACCCACCTGCAGACCGCCCAGCCGGTGACCTGGGGCCACCACATGATGGCCTATGTCGAGATGTTCGCCCGTGACCGCAGCCGCTTTGAAGACGCGCGGAACCGGATGAACGAATGCCCCCTCTGCGCCGCAGCCCTGGCCGGGACGAGCTTCCCCATCGACCGCCACGCCACCGCCAAGGCACTTGGCTTCGACCGGCCCACCGCGAACAGTCTGGACTCCGTCTCCGACCGCGACTTCGCGCTGGAATTCCTCTCTGCATCCAGCATCTGCGCCATGCACCTCAGCCGCTTTGCGGAGGAGCTGGTGATCTGGTCCTCCGCCCAGTTCCGCTTTGTCAGGCTGTCTGACCGCTGGACCACCGGCTCTAGCATAATGCCACAGAAGAAGAACCCCGACGCGGCAGAGCTTCTCCGCGCGAAACTCGGCCGCATCCTGGGGGCCACCGTGGCGCTCTTCACGGTGATGAAGGGCCTCGCCCTGACCTACTCCAAGGACATGCAAGAGGACAAGGAACAGGTCTTCGACGCCGCGGACTCCCTCATGCTCGGCCTTGCCGCGATGACCGGGATGGTCAGCGACATGATTGCCAACCGCGAGGTCCTGAAGACCGCCGCCGCGAGCGGGTTCTCCACCGCGACGGACCTGGCCGACTGGCTGGTCAAGACCCTGAACCTGCCCTTCCGCGAGGCGCACCATGTCACCGGTGCACTGGTGGCGATGGCGGAAGGGCAGGGGGTCGACCTGCCTGACCTCACGCTGGCCGAGATGCAGTCCGTCCACCCGGGCATCGCCGCCAGTGTCTATGATGTCCTCGGCGTCGAAAACTCCGTCCGCAGCCGCACCTCCTACGTTGGCACCGCGCCCGAGCAGGTCCGCGCCCAGGTCGTGCGCTGGAAACAGGCGCTGGGGTGACATTCGGCGCATGGCTGCTAGTTTGATGCACAGGAGGCCCGCGATGAAACCCTGGCTGTTGATCCCGCTTCTTGCCCTTGCCGCCTGCCAGAATCCCATGCTGGCCACCAACCTGACCTTTGGCACCGACGGCGTGGCGGTAAACCCCACCTTGTCCGGCAAGGTCGGCGGTGCCACGGTGACCATCGATCCGTAACGAAAGGTCCAGCATGCCCCGTCTTGCCCTTATCGCCTGCCTGATCCTTGCCGGTTGCGGCGCCGATGGCCCGCCCGTAGCCCCGACCCGAGGTGTCAGCGTCTCGGGCGAGGTCCAGATGGGCGTGGCGGTCAAGTGACCCCGCTGCGGCTGGCCTTCCTCGCCCTCGCCATCTGGGGCGCGATTCATCCGATGTATTGGTTCGTGACCTACATGCAGGAAACCGGCACCGGCCTCGGCGGGTTGATCGACGCCTGGTACGTCAACGCCTCGACCACCGGACTGACCTGGGACCTGACCATCGCCGCCATCGCGCTGACCGTCTGGGTCCTGGCCGAAAGCCTTGGCCGCCGCGACTGGCTGGGCCTGGTGGCGATCCCCGCCACCTTCTGCATCGGGGTCAGCTGCGGCTTGCCGCTGTACCTGTTCCTGCGTTCGCGCCCCGCTGTGGCCTGATCAGACCACCGCGCCCGCGTCCTGCGCCAGCCGGATCACATGCTCTGGCCCCTGGGGCCGGATCCCCGTCGGGTTCAGCGCCTTGATCGAGTA
>JBJTSJ010000236.1:0-4712 GCA_046076605.1 Tabrizicola sp. | reverse complement strand
CTGCGGAAGGCCATCGACTTCAAGGTCTACGAATTCGACTGCCACGGGGTAGAGATGAACCAGCGCTATGCCTCGGGCGCCGTGGTCGGCGACGGGACGACGGCTCCGGTCGGCGAGAACATGGAGCTTTACTACCACCCCACCACCACCCCCGGCGCGCGGCTGCCGCATGCCTGGGTCTGTGACCGGGCTGGGGGCAAACACTCCACCCTTGACCTCACCGGCAAGGGGCAGTTCACCCTTCTGACCGGGATCGGCGGCGAGGGGTGGGTCAAGGCGGCCGAGACGGTCGGCAAAGCTCTGGGCTTGCCGATACGCGCCGTCACCATAGGCCCCCGCGCCGATTACGAAGACCACGTCGGCGACTGGCACAAGGTACGCGATATCAAGGACGGCGGCTGCCTGCTCGTCCGCCCCGACCATCACGTCGCCTGGCGTAGTCAGATGGCCAGCGCCGCGGCTGAGGCCGACCTGTCCCGCGCCCTCCGCGCAATCCTGGGGCACTGACATGACTGAACAAGGGTTCTTCACCGAAGCCACCTCGGCCGAGGTCGTCATCTCCCGCAACGCCAAGGCCAAGGACGCGCGCCTTGCCGAGGTCATGGCGATCTTGACCAAACACCTCCACGCCGCCGTGAAAGAGATCGAGCCGACGGAAGCCGAGTGGTTCCAGGCCATCCAGTTCCTGACTGCCACCGGCCACATGTGCACCGACTGGCGGCAGGAATTCATCCTTCTCTCCGACGTTCTGGGCGTGTCGATGCTGGTCGACGCGATCAACAACCGGAAGCCTTCGGGGGCGTCGGAAAGCACAGTCCTTGGCCCGTTCCACGTCGCGGATGCTCCGGAATTGCCGATGGGCAGCGACATCTGCCTGGATCAGAAGGGCGAGCCGATGCTGGTGCGTGGCACGATCCGGTCAACCGACGGGACACCTCTGGCAAACGCCAAGATCGACGTCTGGCAGGCCAATGACGAAGGCTTCTATGACGTCCAGCAGAAGGGCATCCAGCCCGACTTCAACCTGCGCGGCGTGTTCCGGACCGGGGCGGACGGCAGTTACTGGTTCAAAGGCGTGAAGCCGAAGTTCTACCCGATCCCTGATGACGGCCCCGTGGGCCAGCTTCTGAAAGCCCTCGGTCGTCACCCCTTCCGCCCCGCGCATCTGCATTACATCATCGAGGCCCCGGCCCATGCCCGCCTTGTCACCCATATCTTCGACCCGGACGATCCCTACATCCGGTCCGACGCGGTCTTTGGTGTAAAGGAAAGCCTCTTGGCCACTTTCCAGAAGATCACTGACCCCGCCCAGATCGCCAAGGCCGGGTTCGACAAGCCCTTCTTCCTCGTGGAACACGACTTCATCCTGGCCCCGCAATGAAACCCTGCATCATCTGCGTCGCGATCACCGGATCGCTGCCGAAGAAGTCGGACAACCCCGCTGTGCCGATCTCCGTCACCGAGCAGGTGGAGTCCACGCACGAGGCATTCGAGGCCGGGGCCAGCATCGTTCACGCCCATGTCCGAAACGACGACGAAACTCCGTCCTCGTACCCCGAAAAGTTCGCCCGCCTGAAAGAGGGGGTCGAGAAGCACTGCCCTGGGATGATCATCCAGTTCTCGACCGGGGGCCGGTCTGGTGCGGGGAAGACCCGTGGCGGGATGCTGCCGCTGAGGCCCGACATGGCCTCTCTGTCGGTCGGCTCGAACAACTTCCCGACCCGCGTTTATGAGAACCCGCCGGACCTCGTCGACTGGCTGGCCGCGGAAATGCTGGCGTACAACATCAAGCCCGAGATCGAATGCTTTGACCTTTCCCACATCCTCCAGGCGGCAGCGATGCAGCGCGACGGCAGGCTGAAGGCTCCGGCCTACGTGCAGTTCGTGATGGGCGTGAAGAACGCGATGCCCGCCGACCGAGACGTCTTCGACTACTACATCCGCACGGTCGAACGCCTGCTGCCGGGCTCCGAGTGGTGCGCGGCGGGGATCGGCCCGCATCAGCTGACGCTGAACGAATGGTCCGTCGCCGCAGGGGGGCACGCTCGTACCGGGTTGGAGGACAACGTCCGCCTGGATCGCACTCAACTTGCGCCTTCGAATGCGGCCCTTGTCCGACGGGTGGTCGATATCTGTTCACGCCATGAACGCCCGGTCGCAACTCTGGCGCAGGCGCGTAAGCTTTTGCATCTGTCGTGACCTCTAAGCCCTCAGGGGCATAACGTCCGACTGATGAAGACCCTTCGGCACTTCCGTCGCAGATAGGGGCTGCATCTCAGGCCCGCCGCAACAGGAACTGCATAAGCCGCTCGCTTGCCCGCGTCGGGCTCAACTCGCCTGGGCGAAGGTCATAGCCCCAGCCGCTGGGGATGCGGCCTGGAAAGGGTTCCACCAGCGATCCGCGTCGAATGTGGACTTCGGCGAGCGAGGCGAGTGTGACGGCGCAGCCTAGCCCGGCAATCGCCATTTCCAGTGCGACGTTGGAACTGTCGGTCTTCAGTCCCTGCACCAGCGGCAGGTCCGGAATGCCGTGATGGCGGGCGAAGGCCTCCCACAACTCTTGCCGGCCAAGGATATGGATCAGCCCCTTGCGGAGGACATCGGCCGGGGCACGGATCGCGTCGGGGCCGGTCAGGAAATCAGGGCGGCAGACCATGACCAAAAGCTCTTCGCCCAGGCTTTCACCGATCAACGGCTGGCTCACATGCCGCGGAATGATCCGCAGATCGACGATCTGCTCGGTCGTCTCGGCCCAGATCGTGGCGTGGACCGTCACCTCGACCTCCGGGTTTTCCTCCCGATAGGCCACCAGCCGTTGCGGCAACCAGTTGGTGGCCAGGCTTGCCGGACAAGCGATCGTCACCTCTTTCCGGTGCCGCACGGTCTGCACCTGACCCGTCGCCACGTCGATCTGCGCCAGTGCCCGCTGCAAGGCTGGCAGATAGGCCGAGGCCACCTCGGTCAGCGTCAGGCTGCGCGGGGCGCGGTAGAAAAGCGGCCGCCCGATGAACTGCTCCAGCGCGCGGACATGGCCCGAAACGGCGGCCTGCGTCATCCGCAACTCTTCCGCCGCGCGGGTAAAGCTCAGGTGCCTGGCCGAGGCTTCGAAGGACCGAATATAGTTCAGGGGCGGCAGGTACTTCATCGTCGCTTTCTCCTGCCAGCAGCCTAGTCGATGCGTGGGCGTGGGGCCACAGATTATGCCCCGGAATATATTGGGGTCAGGCCCCCGTTTCGCTTTCGTGACATTGCCCGCCCGGGATTTAGGCTGCGGCAAAAGGCAGGGGAGCGCGATGCGGGAAGCAAGACGGGGGCGGCGCGAGAAGGCCGGGGCCAGCATCGCCCAACTGCCATGGGAGGCCATTCGCAACCCCTATGCGCCGATGGAGATCCTGTCGCCCGACCAGATGCAGGACCTGCATGACACCTCGATCCGTATCCTGAAGGAACTCGGCATCAAGGTGATGGGCGCCAATGTTCGGGCGCTGTTCGCCGCCGCAGGGGCCAGGATTGACGACGAAGGGGTGGTGCGGATCGACGAGACCCATGTCGAGGCCGCACTTGCGACTGTCCCGCGCAAGTTCCTCTTGACCCCGCGCAACCCGGAGAAGCGGGTGCATCTGGGCGGCGATCATCTGGTCTTCGGCCTGGTCGCGGGGCCGCCCAACGTGCATGACCGGGTGAACGGGCGGCGGTCGGGGAACCTTGCCGACTACCAGAACTTCATCCGACTCGCCCACCACTTCAACACGATCCACATGATCGGCAACCAGGTGACCGCACCGCAGGAACTGCCCGCGAACAACCGCCATCTTGATACCTATTTCGCCAACCTCACGCTCTCGGACCTGACTTTCCATTGCACCGCCATCGGGCGCGGGCGGGCGATGGATGGCATCCGGATGATGGCCATCTCGCGCGGCGTCAGCCTTGAGGAAATGGTGCAAGACCCAGGCGTCATCACCATCATCTCGGTCAACTCGCCGCGCCTTCTGGACGATGCGATGGGCGACGGCCTGATCGCCATGGCCGAACACGGCCAGCCGGTGACGATTACCCCCTTCACACTGATGGGCGCGATGACTCCAGTCTCCCTTCCCGCCGCCATGGCGCAGCAGAACGCCGAGGCGCTGTTCGGCGTCGTCCTGACCCAGCTGGTCAAACCCGGCGCGCCGGTAATGTATGGGGCCTTCACCTCGAACGTCGACATGCGCTCGGGCGCACCCGCCTTCGGCACGCCGGAGAACACCAAGGCCAACGTCATCGCGGGTCAACTGGCGCGGCGCTATGGGTTGCCCTACCGCACCTCGAACGCGAACGCCTCGAACGCGGTGGACCTGCAGGCGGCCTATGAGACCTCGATGGCCACCTGGGGCGCGGTGATGGGCGGGGCGAACCTGATCTACCACGCGGCGGGTTGGCTGGAGGGCGGGCTGACCGCCAGCTATGAAAAGCTGATCCTCGACGTGGAAATCTTGCAGAACATGGTGGAATTCCTGCGGCCCCTGAAGTGGGATGCCGAGGAATTGGGCTTCGACGCCATCCGCGATGTGCCCGCTGGCGGCCATTTCTTCGGCGCGGCTCACACGATGGCGCGCTATGAAAAGTGAGCTCCTCCCCGAAAATCGGACAGTGACGGAAGCTACGATCTGAAGTCTGCTGATCTCCAAGCACGAGGAGATCAGGACATGTCGAAACGCAGGAACCACGAT
>JBJTSJ010000235.1:0-3084 GCA_046076605.1 Tabrizicola sp. | reverse complement strand
CCCAGATGACAAGCGAAAACCCCGCCCCTAGGGTCGGGGCATGATGATGAACCTCGCCTCGATCCCCGGCCTGGACCTTGCGATGCTGGGTCTGCTGGTCGCGGCCTGGGTCATCTCGGGCTGGGTCAGCGAGCAGCCGCCGAAGGCGTTCCCCTCGGTCTCCTGGCTGATGGAAGACTACCGGCGCGACTGGATGCGGACCTTTGTCACCCGCCAACCGCGCATTTTCGATGCGACCTTGATCGACAGCCTGCGACAGGGCACGGCCTTCTTCGCCTCGGCCTGCATGATTGCCATCGGAGGCGGGGTCGCGGTGATCGGCAATGCGGCGGCAGTGCAGCGGTTGACGGATGAACTGCCTATCGGCGCCGGGCCGGATGTGGCCTTGAAGATGCTGCCAGTGATCGCGTTTCTTGCGAATTCGCTGCTCAAGTTCGTCTGGGCGCACCGGCTGTTCGGCTATTGCTCGATCCTGATGGCGGCGGTGCCGAACGACCCCGCCGATCCCATCGCCTTCCACCGCGCGGGCCAGGCGGCGGAGATCAACATCACCGCGGCGAAAAGCTTCAACCGGGGGCTGCGGTCGATCTACTTCGCGCTGGCGGCCCTTGGCTGGCTGCTGGGTCCCTGGGGTCTGCTGGCCGGGACAGTGCTGGCGACCGGGGTGCTGCTGCGGAGGGAATTCGCCAGCCATTCGCGCAAGGTGATCCTTTCACGCGAGCCTTAGGGCCACCTGCCCCGCCACCGCCTCGCCCGACAGCCGCGCCCCGGCGGCGGTCTGTTTCAGGCCCCCGGCCAAGGCCTCTCCCGCAAACCAGATCCGGTCACCGACCGGGTCCTTCAGCACTTCGCGGGCATGGGCCTTGCCGGGGCGGGCCGCGGCATAGCCTCCCCGCACGTGGCGTTCCGCCGACCAGTTGGTCATGGTGCCCTGGGTGACGGCCTTGCGGACCTCGGACCCGAAGATGTCCACCAGCCGGTCGGTCACGAAATCCACCGCCGCCGCGCGGCCTGCCGCCTCCATCTCCCAGGCGAAATCGCCGCCGACGAAGCCGACCATCAGGTCGGTGTCGAAGGGGAAGGCGAGGAAGTAGAGGTCGTGGCGGGCGTGACGTTCGATCAGCACGTCGTCGAAGGGTTGAAGGCCCAGCCGCGTGCCCTCGACCCTCACTGGGATCTTGGTGAGCAACCCCATCGGCAGGTCGAAGATCGCCTCAAGGTGGCCGAGCGGCAGGTCTGGGGTGAAAGCGATGTCCTCGAAGGCGAGGACGCCAGTCGAGACGGTGACGATGGCAGCCTTGGCGCGGATCGTGCCGCGGTCGGTTTCGACCTGCACCCCCGGCCCGTCCCAACGGATGCGGCGGACGGGGGTGCCAAGCGTCACCGGCACGTCGGCGCCCCAGCGGTGGATCAGGGCGCCATAGCCCTCGCGGGTGAAGTAGTTCGGGTCAAGGTCGGCGGCGGCGCGATAGTCGATCACGCTGATCTCGTCATCATCGGCGCCGAAATCCATCGGCCCGGCGAAGGTGGCTGACACGCGCAGGCCGTGGCAGGCCTCGACCAGGGTGGACAGCCGGTCGCTGGAGCCCTTGTGGCGTTCGATGCAGGCGTGCAGGTCTGCCTCGGCCCGCTTTTCGCGCTCCATTTCGGCCTCTGTCGCCTTGCGGCGGCCGAACCAGAGGTGGTCAAGGCCCATGTCGTGGTGCTTGAGCGTCCAGCCAGCGGCCTGCGCCTCGGGGAAGAAGGGGTTGCGGTCGGCGGCGTGCAGCCAGGCGCAGCCGATGTCAAAAGGGATGCCGAAATTGGTCGTGGTGGTCCAGGCCCGCCCGCCGATACGGTCCATCGCCTCGATCACCTGGAAGGTCAGGCCCGCCGCCCGCAGCCGCTTGGCCGCCGCAAGGCCGGCACAGCCTGCGCCAACGATCACCACATCGACATCGGTCATCCTGAAATCCCCCCTTTGAAATACGGGCAGGATGATCGAAAGCGGGGCAGTGGCCAACTCGTTTTGCGCAGGCGCGGGGGACGAGTTTTCTGCGAAAACTCGGCACTTCGAATTTTCGCAGAAAATTCGTCCCCGCTCAGGCGGCCTTGGCGCCCTTGCGGCCCTCGACCAGCCAGGCGACCACGGCGAGCCCCGCTGCAATCAGCAGCCAGGCCCAGGCGGGAAGGACCGGGACGACGTTGACCTCGGTCGTGAGGTAGGCCTCACGCGGGGTGATGCCGATCCAGCCGCGGCCCAGGGCCACGCGGCCCTCGGCCACGCTGCGGATGTCCGGGTTTCCCGGTTCCAGACGGGTCACGCCTCCACGCGTCGCTTCGGCCACCCCTTGCAGCACCTCGCCCGAGGCGATGGTCTCGGTGAATTCGCGCGGGGTGGCGGGGCCGACGGCGATGACGCGCGTCAGATCGCCCTGCTCCAGCCGGTAAAGCCCGAGCGACGGCGCCTGCCAGGCGGCCTCATACCGTCCCGGGGCCACAAGCGGCATCGCAAGTTCGGTCGTTGTCCCGTCCGGCCCGGTGATGGTGACCGGCCCCGGAGCTTCCTCCGCCAGCGACCGGCGGGTGATGGTCAGTGCCTCGCCCTTCACCTCGGCGGTGAGGGTTTCCTCTTCCAGCTCAGGCTCCTTCAGCATCCAGTGCGCCAGACGCCGCAAAAGCTCCAGCTGCGGCCCGCCGCCTTCATACCCCCGGCCCCAGAGCCAGGCCTGGTCCGAGGCGAGCACCGCGACCCGGCCCTGGTCGACGCGGTTCAGCACCAGAAGCGGCAGGTCGTTCGGGCCGGACATCAGCACCTGGCCCGCCGTCTGCTGCACCTCGATCAGGCGGAACCAGCGGCCCCAGCCGCCTTCGGGCGCTTCGGCCTCCAGCCCCTCGGTCACCGGATGGCGGTGGCCAAGGTCGGTGATCTTCGGGCGGAAGCCTTGCTCGATCACCTGCGCGGTGGGGGCGACCGGCAGGATCTCGGCCAGGGGCGAGCGGTAGAGGCTGTCGACCGCACCGAACTCCGGCCCGGCAGCGACCAGGACCGTGCCGCCATTGCGGACATAGGTCACGATGTTCTCGATATAGGACATCGGCAGG
>JBJTSJ010000234.1:0-2769 GCA_046076605.1 Tabrizicola sp. | reverse complement strand
TTCGGCACGCTCTCGGGCGGGGAACGCCAACGCGTGATGGTCGCCCGGGCGCTGGCGCAGGAGCCGCGCGTCATCGTGCTGGATGAGCCGACCAATCACCTTGATATCCGCCACCAGCTCGAATTGCTGGCGTTGCTCAAGGGCCTTGGCCTGACGGTCATCGCCACGCTGCACGACCTGACCCTGGCGGCCGAGTTCGCTGAACGGGTGCTGATCCTAAGGGACGGCCGCATCTTGGCCGACGGCCCGCCGGACAGAGCCCTGACAGAGGCCACCCTTGCCCAGGCCTTCAACGTGCGGGCCCGCATTGACCGCAGCGGCACCACGCCCCGCTTTTCCTTCCATCTCTGACCCTAAAGGACCCCATGATGATCCGTCTTTCCTTTGCCGCCCTGATGCTTTCCGCCACTGCGGCCCTTGCCTACCCGGTCACCGTGAAAAGCTGCAACCGAGAGGTCACGTTCGATCAGAGCCCCACCCGCGCGATCTCGAACGACGTGAACCTGACCGAGATGATGCTTGTCCTGGGCCTGCAGGACCGGATGGTGGGCTATACCGGGATTTCCGGCTGGAAGACGCTGGACGAAGACATCCGCGCGGGCGTCGCCGAATTGCCGGAACTGTCCGCCAAATATCCGACCAAGGAGGTGCTGGCCGGAGCCGAGCCCGACTTCTTCTTCGCGGGCTGGAACTACGGCATGAAGGTCGTCGGCGAGGTCACGCCTGACACGCTCGCGCCCTTCGGAATCAAGGTCTACGAGCTGACCGAAAGCTGCATCCATATCGGCCCGAAGGCGCGGTCGAGCATGGACGACATGTACAACGACATCCTGAACCTCGCGAAAATCTTCGGGGTCGAGGCCAAGGCCAATGAACTGGTCGCAGGCTGGAAGGCGCAACTGGCTGAGGCCACAGCAGGCGTTGACCGCAGCAAACCCTTGCGCGTCTTTGTCTATGACAGCGGCGAGGAGGCGCCCTTTACCGCCGGAGCCTATGCCATGCCGACCGCGCTGATCGAGGCGGCGGGTGGCACCAACATCATGGACGATCTGGAGAAAAGCTGGGCCGAGATAGGCTGGGAGCCGGTGGTCGAGCGCAACCCCGAGGTGATCGTGATCGTCAACTACGGCGACGTGACGGCAGACCAGAAGATCGCCTTCATGAAAGACAACCCCGCCTTCGCCGACATCGACGCGGTGAAGAACAACCGCTTCGTGGTGCTGGAATACGTCGAGGCGACCCCCGGACCCCGCAACATCCGGGCGGTGGAAAAGCTGGTCGCCGGTTTCTGGGGGCAGTAATCCATGGCTGATGTCACCGCCCCCGGGCTGGCGCGCAGGATCGGCACCGGCACAGGCATCGCGCTTCTTGCGGGCGCGGCGGTTGTGCTGTCGATCGTGCTGGCGGTGTCGGTGGGGGCGGTGGCGATTCCGCCCGGGACGGTCTGGGGCATCGCGCTGGACCACCTCGCCCCCGGCCTCGTGACCCCGGACTGGAGCCTGGGGCGTGAGAACATCGTCTGGGAGATCCGCTTTCCCCGGGTGATCCTGGCCGGGCTGGTGGGGGCCGGGCTAGGGCTGGTCGGCGCGGCGCTGCAGGCGGTGACGCGCAACCCGCTGGCCGATCCACACCTGCTGGGCATCTCTTCGGGCGGGGCCTTCGGGGCGATTGCGGCGCTTCTGCATACGGGCATGTTTCTGGGCCTGCTCACCGTCCCGCTGATGGCCTTCGGCGGGGCGCTGCTGGCAACGCTGCTTGTCCTTGGCGTCGCCCGGCTGGCGGGTGCCAGCAGCGCCGACCGGCTGGTGCTGGCCGGGGTGGCGGTGAGCTTTGTCATCATGGCGGGGGCCAATGTCCTGATCTTTCTTGGCGATCCGCGCGCTACCCATACGGTTGTCTTCTGGATGCTGGGCGGCCTTGGCCTTGCGCAGTGGAGCCACCTCATATGGCCTCTTGGCGTGCTTGTCCCCTGTGGGCTGTGGCTGTGGGCACAGGCAGGAAAGCTAAACGCCATGAGCCTGGGCGACGAGACGGCAGCCAGCCTTGGCATCGAGGTCGGTCGTTTCCGCCTGACTGTGTTTGTAGTTTGCGCCCTGATCACCGGTGTCATGGTCGCCTTTTCCGGTCTCATCGGCTTTGTCGGCCTGATGATGCCGCATCTCGTCCGGCTACTGGCCGGGGGCGACAATGCTCGGGTCCTGCCAGCTTCGGCCCTCGCGGGGGCAGTCTTCCTGATCTGGGCCGACGCCTTGGCGCGCGTGGCCGTCGCGCCCGAGGACATGCCGATCGGGGTGGTGACCGGCCTGGTCGGCGGGGTGTTCTTCATCTGGATGATGGCTCAGAGACGCTAGGAAAAAGAGCCGACCCGATGGAGATGCTGCGGCAGACAAGCCATGTTTGCGAGCCGCAGCCGTTCTGAAGGCACTGCAAGGGGTGCATGTGGGAATTGCCATCTCGTCATGAGTGATGACTTCCTCCGTCACCAACCCTGCAGATGAGTAGATCACCGCGCTCGCCGACGCTAGCAGCCGGTCGCGCAACTACAGCGAAGCAGAAAGCCCTATCGCTGGCTCCAGCCACTGCATTCATCAACCAAGCGGATTGGTCATTATGCTTTCGCCCGACTTGTTAGTTGGCTTTGAACAATCTGTTCAGGCTGATGTGGTGGCATTGTACTGGCGACTTTGGTTGTGGTCTGCGCCCAGAATGGCGGCGATGATCCAGGCAAGCCAAGCTCGCAGGTGGGCGAGGATCTTGCGGATGTTGTGG
>JBJTSJ010000233.1:0-23301 GCA_046076605.1 Tabrizicola sp. | reverse complement strand
CGACGCCATGCCATGTCGGTGACGTGCAGCAGGCCATCAACGCCGCCGAGGTCAACGAAAGCACCGTATTCGGTGATGTTCTTGACCACGCCATCAACGATCTGGCCTTCGACCAGATTGCCGATAACCTCGGCGCGCTGTTCGGCGCGGCTTTCTTCCAGGATCGCGCGGCGCGAGACAACGATGTTGCCGCGGCGACGGTCCATCTTCAGGATCTGGAACGGCTGCTTCATGCCCATCAGCGGGCCGGCGTCACGCACCGGGCGGACGTCCACTTGAGAGCCCGGCAGGAACGCCACAGCGCCACCCAGGTCGACCGTGAAGCCGCCCTTGACGCGACCGAAGATCGCGCCGTCGACGCGCTGCTCGGCGGCATAGGCTTTTTCCAGACGGTCCCAGGCTTCTTCGCGGCGAGCTTTCTCGCGCGAGATCTGGGCTTCACCGCGGGCGTTCTCGACGCGGTCCAGATACACTTCCACCGTGTCGCCCACGTTGATGTTGGGCTGCTCACCGGGGTTGGCGAATTCTTTGAGGTCGATACGGCCTTCCATCTTGTAGCCGACATCGATGATGGCCTGGCCCGCTTCGATCGCGATGACGCGGCCCTTGACGACAGTGCCCTCTTCGTGGGTGTCGATCTCGAAGCTTTCCTTCAGGAGGGCTTCGAAGTCTTCCATGGTTGCTTTAGCGCACATATAGATCAGTTTCCTTTGCGTGGTTTTCACAGGCCATGCGGTTGGCTCCGCCGGTCTTGGCCCTGAACGAAAAAACGCTACCGTCCGGCAAACCGGCGGGCTTGAGTCCTTTCAGGATGCGCGGCCTATAGCCCCATCGGGCAGGTGAGGCAAGGGAAAGCAGTCGCTGCTGGGTGCGGGCCGACGACTGACCTAAAGCCCAAACCGTTCACGCGGGACCCCAACCCGGGCAAAGGCCTCGAAGGCGCGGTCCTCGAAATCGGGGGCGGCCAGTTCCAGCGCGTGGCGGCTGAAGTACCAGTGCACCATCTCGGGATAGGGCCAGTCCGTGGCCAGCGCGGTCTCCAGCGCCCCGGGAAAGTCGGCGGCTCCGGTCGCATGGGTCACCAGGGACGGAAAGCCCGACAGGCCGAACAGGATTGCGGGCTTGCGGTGCAGGAAGCCCTCCATCGCCACCGCCGAGTTGACCGAGACGGTCACCGCCGCCGCCGCCAGCACGTCATGGACATTGGCCTCGGTCATCTGGACCTTGGCCCCCTTCGCGATGGCACGGTCGACAGCGGCGCGCCCCTCCTCCAGCACCTGCGGATGCGGCTTCACCAGAACCGGTCGGCCACCCGCGCCCTGCGCGACCGCCAGGATCAGCTCATCCATCGCCAGACTGCAGCGTCCCATGAAGAAGGCAGAAGGTCCCTGGAGGAACAGGGCCACCGCCCCCTGCGGCAGGTCCTGCGCCACCTCGCGCGGTTGCTGAAAGCGCGACCGGCTACGCTTGACCAGGCGTGCGCAAATGCCATCGAAGAACCGGTTCGCCGCCGCACTGTCAACCGAGCCTGCCTCAAAGATCGCGCGGGAGGCCGCGCTTTCGGCATGCACGCCGCGCGGGTCCATCTGCCAGAAGCCCAAGAGATAGGCGATCGCCGTGTTGAGCCACCCGTCGCCCTGGACCCTGCCGTTTTCGACGACATGGACATTGCCGTCCGACGTGCCCACATGGCCGCGTTGCATTTCTTCGGGCGTGCGGGCCACGGCGCGGAAGGTCAGGTTCCTCGCCTCGCACATCTCGGCCAGGCGAGTGAAAAGCGCGAGCCGGGCACGCCCCCGCCAGCCTTGCAAGTCGCGCGGGTTGATGTGGAGATGGATCTCCGGCCTGTGGTTCATCTTCGCCCCGAAAGCCGGGCCGCGACCAAGGCACAGGCCGCGGCCACGGCGTCCGGGATGGCAAGGTCGCTGGTGTCGATCACCGCTGCGTCCTCGGCCACCCGCAACGGCGCATCGGCCCGGCCCATGTCGCGGGCATCCCGCGCCTTCACCTCGTCCAGGACAAGGGCCTCGTCGCCACCCACCTCCAGCCAGCGCCGGTGCGCGCGGACTTCGGGGCTGGCGGTGACGTACAGCTTTACCTCGGCCTCGGGACAGATGACCGTGCCGATGTCGCGCCCGTCAAGGACTGCCCCACCCTCGCTGCGGGCAAACCGGCGCTGGAAGTCCAGCAGGGCCGCCCGGACCTCGGGAAGGGCGGCGACTCGGCTGGCCGCCTGCCCCGCTTCCAGCGTCCGGAGGTCGCCCCGGTTCAGATCCTCGGGCGTCAGCCCACGGGCGGCAACGGCTGGATCCCCGCCCAGCACGCCGACAGCGCGGTAGAGAAGGCCGGTGTCGAGATGCCGGAACCCGAAACGCTGTGCGACGGCCCGGCTGATCGTGCCCTTCCCGGCCGCCGCAGGTCCGTCGATTGCCACCGTGAAGATCATCGCCCTTGCCTGCCATCTGCACGCGCATCCGGCCAAGGATGCCTCTGGCGGGAGTATTTGGAAAAGAGCAAATCGTGAAGAGGAAACCTGCGCGACAGGTCAACCCCGCCAGCGCCTCAGTCCAGCCCGGACCAGAAGGATCAGCAGCACCGACAGCGCCAGGGTCGTGCAAGCCGACTTGGCCAGAGTCAGCCGGCTTGCGGCGATCACGGCGGCATCGGTCGGGACCCCGGCCAAAAGCCCGCTGACTGCCGCGTTCTCGGCATAGTCAAAGCCCGCACCGGCCGCCGCCAAAAGGCCCATCGCCAGAGCCATTCCACCCGGTGCCAGGCGGCGAAACGCCAGGATCAGGCTCAGCGCCATCAGACCGGGATAGGCGAGGTCAAGCTTGTGCTGAACGGTCAGATAGAACGCCCGCCCCTCGACCGGAAGGGCTGCGAGGAACGCGCGGGCCTCCTCGGGCGAATAGCCCAGCGGACGCAGGTCGAACGGGACCAACCCGCCCGCCCAGTCCGCGATCCTGGGCAGCGACCAAAGCACCATCGTCAGGTAGACCGCCAGCGTGACGGAAACGACGCCACCCAGCACCAGAAGGGGCTCGCGATTTGACATGCCCCGCATTGGGGCACAGTGCCCCTGTCACGTAAAGCCGCTTTTCAAGCCCTTGAATCTATTGTCGCTCCTGCGCCGCTTCCCTTGATTTTCCCGGATTTCCCCTTGGAATCGGCAGGCGATTGTGCAAGGCTTGACCCCGCGACGTTATCTTTTCGACCACTGTCTCCGACCATCGGCCACAGCAATCGACTTCAAGCTGACGGGGCCAAGCCGCTGCATTCCGCGGGCGGCACGACTATAGGAGACTTCACGATGGCCAAGGGCACCGTGAAATGGTTCAATGAAACCAAAGGCTACGGCTTCATTGCCCCGGAAGGCGGCAAGAAGGACGTGTTCGTGCACATCACCGCGCTGGAGCGTGCTGGTCTGCGCAGCCTGAAAGACGGCCAGCCGGTCACCTTCGATATCGAAGCAGGCCGCGACGGTCGCGAATCCGCGACGAACCTGGCTCTGGCGTAAGGCCGGGCTGACACAGGCTTCGGGGGCGATCGCCGCCCCCGGGGCCCTTCAGTTCATCGTGACTGTCGCCCGGTCGCGCAGGACATGATCGAACCCGATGCGGAAGCTTGCATCGGACACATCCTCGGGTAGGCAGACCGCCGTGCGGCGCCCCAGAGGATAGGCCGGAACGTCGAATTCGCGGCTGACCAGCATTACGCGCATTTTCGCATCGCCGGCGATCAGGGCCGAAATCGCCTTCTCCGCCCCCGAAATGCCGCCGAACCCGTCGCAATCCATCACGAACAGATCGTACCCGACCCGATCTTCCAGGATGGTGCTGACCGCTTCGTCCAGATCGTCCGTCGCATCGACAAGACTGCCATATTCCGCAAGACGCTGGCAGGTGCGCCCTTCACCCTGGTCAGTCAAAACCATCACCCGCACACCCAAGGTGTGCGAGGCAATCTTCTGGCGGTCGGTCTGTATGAAAGTCTGCACGCGCACTCCTCCACTACCTTATGCCAGTGTCATCAACAATGCGGAGAGCTTTCGCCCGAAAAAAGGAAAACTGCAGGAATTCCACCAACACACTGCCACATTCAAGCCAGAGTTGGCAGTCGCAGGGACCGCCTGACCTCTGATATTGCAAGACTCACCCTAAGCTCGGCTGGGAAACCGATCAGGACGCTGTTAACCTATTCCGGACCGAAATGCAGCCCCTTGTGTGGGTTTTCCAGAGATTCGCGGCGAGGACAAAGATGAACCGTCACATCAATATGACAAATCTGGACCATCGGCAGGATCTGGCAGCGGCCTTTCGCTGGACGGTCCGGCTAAACCTACACGAGGCGGTCGCCAACCATTTCTCGCTGGCCGTGAACGCCGAGGGCACCCGGTTTCTGATCAACCCGAACGGCCGCCATTTCAGCCGAATCACCGCCTCGTCTCTGGTCGAGATCGACGCGAATGACCCTGGCACCATGTCGCGCCCTGATGCCCCAGACCCCACTGCCTGGGGCCTGCATGGCAGCATCCATCGGGCCTGCCCGCACGCGGTTTGCGTGATGCACGTCCATTCCGTGCACGCAACCGTGCTCGCCAGCCTTGCCGACTCGCGCTTGCCCGCCATCGATCAGAACTCTGCGATGTTCTTCAACCGCCATGTGGTCGACGACCACTACGGCGGGATGGCCTTCGAGGCGGAAGGCGCGCGCTGTGCCACGCTGCTGGCTGACCCGAAGGTCGTTGCCATGGTCATGGGCAACCATGGCGTGCTGGTGATCGGCCGAACCGTGGCCGAGGCGTTCAATCGCCTCTATTACTTCGAACGCGCGGCCGAGACTTACATCCGCGCGCTACAGACGGGTCGCCCTCTGCGGGTCCTGCCCGACGAGATTGCCGAAAAGACCGCCCGCGAATGGGAGGCCTATCCGGGCTTTGCCGACATGCACCTGCGCGAGTTGCGCGCCATCCTCGATGTCGAAGACCCGTCTTACGCCGAATAGCGCCACGTCGCCGCAGCGCCGGAAAATCGGCTTCGCTTTTCGCCGCCCCTGCCCTAGATCAGGCTTCAAAGGGAGTGCCCCATGTTTTCCGACCCGCTCTTCATCTTCGCCGCCATCGCCTGTCTTGTCGTGCTGGGCATTCTTCTGTTCGGCATCGGCACCTTCGCCAAGGGCGGAGAGTTCAACCGGCGCAACGCCAACAAGATCATGCGCTGGCGTCTGGGTGTCCAGTTCGTTGCGGTCGTCCTGATCGTCGCGTTCGCCTGGCTGCGGGCGAGGGGCTGAACCATGGTCGTCCTGTCGAAGATCTACACCAAGACCGGCGATGCCGGGGAAACCGCCCTCGGCAACGGCGCGCGGGTGGCAAAGCATTCGCTGCGGGTCAGCGCCTACGGGACCGTCGATGAAACGAATGCCACCGTGGGCCTCGCCCGCCTGCATGCGACCGGAGAGATGGCCGAAGCGCTGAAACGCATCTCGAACGACCTCTTCGACCTGGGCGCGGACCTCTGCACGCCCGACCGACATCTGGACGCGACCCTCTCCTACACGCCCCTGCGGATGATCGAAGGCCAGGTCGCCCGGCTGGAGCGTGAGATCGACGCGATGAACGAAAAGCTCACCCCCCTGCGCAGCTTCATCCTGCCGGGTGGGTCGATCCTCGCCGCCCAGCTGCACCTCTGCCGCACCGTCTGCCGCCGTGCCGAGCGGCTGGTCGTGGAAACGGCGACGATGGAGGACGTGAATCCCGAGGCCGTCCGCTACCTCAACCGCCTGTCCGACTGGTTCTTCGTCGCCGGCCGCATTGCCAACAACGACGGCAAGGATGACGTGCTGTGGGTGCCCGGACTGACGCGCTGAACGCCGCGATCGATGAGGCCTGGCGGGTGTTCGACATGCCCGCCCCGGCCACGACGGGGGTCTGCGAACACTGCTGCATGGACCCGAAGATCGAGGCGGATTTCCTGAGGCAGAAGGCGCGGGACCTGCCTTTGGCTTATGTGCGCGACTGGTACTTCGTGGCCTTCACCGATGACATCAATCACACCCACGTCGCCTGGTTTCTGCCACGGGTCCTGGAATTGCTGGCCGATGGCAAGGAAGTGGCAAGCGTCGGGGACGAAGTTGCCTTCCAGCGCTTGCCGCGAACCGGCTTTCCCGACCGTTGGCCGGAACGCCAGGTCGCAGCAATCAACCGATTTGCGCTGGCCTATCTGGAGATGAAACTGACGACCGACCCACCGCTTGGTTGGGGTCAGCTCGACTACCTCCTGTGCATGTTCGGCGAAGGCGGCATCGACATCAGCCCACTTCTGCAACGACTGGACGCGCTTTCGGACGACGATCTGGCCGCGCTTTTGCATCGTACCTGGATCTTTGGACAAAGCGGGTCGATCCCCTTCGACGCCTTCTGGTCGCGCGAACCGGCAAAGTCATTGGCTTGGGGCTGGTACACCTCAGCCTCCCTCCTGCAGCGAATGGAACGGGCAGCGTTGGCGGGAAACGAGACCGCGCTTGATGTCCACACGATGATTGCCACCGCGCGGGCCAACGACGGCCTCTGATCGCCCCCCACGATCAAAACGCGGCGTCGCGTCGCGCCAACCTGTCGCATTTGGTCTGTTCCGACAGCCCCCGTTCCGGTAACAGGCGGGCGAGAGCTTGTGCGGCCGTTTGCGGCCCACGTCGGACAAGGAGTGCGGCCCATGAAGGTTCTGGTCCCGGTCAAGCGGGTGATCGACTACAACGTGAAGGTGCGGGTGAAGGCAGACGGGTCGGGGGTCGACCTGGCGAACGTCAAGATGTCGATGAACCCCTTTGACGAGATAGCCGTGGAAGAGGCGATCCGGCTGAAGGAAAAGGGCGTCGCGACCGAGGTTGTCGTCGTCTCCATCGGCGTGAAGCAGGCGCAAGAAACGCTGCGCAACGCGCTGGCCATGGGTGCGGACCGCGCGATCCTGATCGAGGCCGCCGCCGACGTTCACACCGACATCGAACCGCTCGCTGTGGCCAAGCTGCTGGCAGCGGTGGTCAAGGAAGAGGCCCCGGGCCTCGTCCTCTGCGGCAAGCAGGCGATCGACAACGACATGAACGCTACGGGCCAGATGCTCTCGGCCCTGCTCGGCTGGTCGCAGGCCACCTTCGCCTCGGAGGTTGCCATCGAGGGCGACCATGCCAAGGTCACGCGCGAAGTGGACGGCGGGCTGCAGACCATCACGGTGAAGATGCCGACGATCATCACCGTCGACCTGCGCCTGAACGAGCCGCGCTATGCCTCGCTGCCGAACATCATGAAGGCCAAGGCCAAGCCGCTGGCCGCGAAGACCCCCGCCGATTACGGCGTGGACGTGAGCCCGCGTCTGTCGGTCGTGAAGACCGTGGAACCGGCGGGCCGCAAGGCGGGTGTGAAGGTCGGCTCGGTTGCCGAGCTGATCGCGAAACTCAAAGACGAAGCGGGGGTGATCTGAGATGGCCGTTCTTCTTCTTGCTGACGTTGTTGACGGGAAACTGGCAACTGATCAGGTCGCCAAGACCCTGACCGCGGTGAAATCACTCGGCCCGGTGACCGTTCTGGTCGCGGGCACGGGCGGCGACGCCGCTGCCGCCGAAGCTGCCACGTTGGCAGGCGTGTCGAAGGTCCTCTTCGCCGACGACCACGCCTACTGCCACGGCATGTCCGAACCGACCGCTGCGCTGGTCGTGTCGCTGGCGGGCGATTACGAACACATCGTCGCGGCCTCGGGCGCGCTGTCGAAGTCGGTCCTGCCGCGCGTGGCGGCCCTTCTCGACGTGATGGTGATCTCGGAAGTGCTGGCCGTGCATGACGGCTCGACCTTCGACCGGCCGATCTATGCCGGGAACGCGATCCAGACGGTGAAGACCTCGGACGCGAAGAAGGTGATGACCATCCGCACTGCAACCTTCGATGCGGCGGGCAAGGGCGGCAACGCCCCGGTCGAGAAGGTCTCGGCCTCGGTCGATGGTGGGATGTCCGCCTGGGTCGAGGACAAGGTGGCGTCCTCGGACCGTCCGGAACTGACCTCGGCTGGCATCATCGTCTCGGGTGGCCGTGGCGTGGGCTCCCAGGCCGACTTCGCGCTGATCGAGAAGCTTGCCGACAAGCTGAACGCCGCCGTCGGCGCCTCGCGCGCGGCGGTCGACTCGGGCTACGCGCCGAACGACTGGCAGGTCGGCCAGACCGGCAAGGTCGTGGCGCCGGACCTCTACGTGGCCGTCGGCATATCGGGCGCGATCCAGCACCTGGCGGGGATGAAGGACTCGAAGGTCATCGTCGCGATCAACAAGGACGAAGAGGCGCCGATCTTCCAGGTGGCCGACTACGGGCTGGTTGCAGACCTGTTTACCGCCGTGCCGGAGATGATCGAGAAGCTTTAAGGTAGGGTGGGCAACCTGCCCACCCTACGAGGGGGTCACCGCAAGGTGGCCCCCTTTTCGTTGGCCATCAGCCGCGCCACTTCGGGGGCAAGTCGCTCGGCAGCCTCCAGATGCACCGCCGCCCCCGGCAATGCCCGCGCCTGTTGCGCCTCGGTCTCGGGATACAGCATCCCGGCCGCCCCCTCTGTCAGCGCAGCGCGTGAGGCAACCACCTCGACCAGTCTTGTACGAGGCCCCTGCAAAGCCGCCAGCATCCCCTGGTCAACGAGCCAGGGGCCAAAGCCGGTGCCCGGTGCCTCCACCCGCCCGGGCGGCGCGGCTTCGGACAGCCAGACCAGCACATGGCACCCGGGCAACCGCGCCAGCAGGCCCTGCATCCGGTCAACCCAGGTCTCTTGCAGGACCTGCAGCACCGTCCCAAAACGCTGCGGATCGGCACGCCGCAGTGCCGTCAGCAGATGTCGCGTGAAGTGGATATCGGTGAAGTCGACCTCGGGATACAACGCCCGCAAGGCCGGGGTCGCGGCCAGGAACCGGTCATTGCGCCGAGCGTGGACCGAGTAGAACGGATTGCTCAGCCCCTCGACCCCGGTGATCTGCACGACAGCGACAGCGGCCCCGGCAGCAATCTTCACAGCGGCGGGATCTGACAGGTAAAGATCCGGCCCCGCATTCTGCGCCGCCAGGTTCGCGACCGGCAGGCCCAATGCCTGTTCCAAAAGCTCTGGATAGGGCCGCGCCACATACTTGCCAAAGCTTGCCGATCCGCCCAGCACCGCGATGTAAGGCTGCGTCAAATCCCGAGCCGGCCCCCGGAACAGCGCTTTCGACGCGCCATAGCGGCACGGAAAATAGTCGAGCGCCCCCGCGCCCGCATCGAGATGCATCATCCCACCACCCAATTGCAGTCACCCAGGGGCAATCATTGGCAGAGGGTGGTTGTCGAATGGCTAAAATCGGGCGGTCGCCTAAAGGTCTAGGCATTTCTCCCCTGCCTTGCGCGGGCGGGACCAGCCGGGCATAACCCTAGGCGACAGACGGAGGGTGCGATGGAAATCAAGCTGGTGGGCGTGGTGGGCGCCGGGCAGATGGGCAACGGGATCGCCCATGTCTTTGCGCTCGCGGGCTATGACGTGCTGATCAACGACATCTCGGAAGAGGGTCTGCAAAAGGCCCTCGCCACCATCGAAAAGAACCTCGACCGCCAGGTCAGCCGCGGCAAGGTCCTCCCCGCCGACAAGCGCGCGGCGATGGAGCGGATCAGGACCACGCTGAAACTCTCCGACCTCGGCCCCTGCGATCTGATCATCGAGGCCGCGACCGAACGCGAGACGGTCAAGCAGGCGATCTTCGAAGACCTCCTGCCGCACCTGAAGCCGACGACGATCCTGACCTCGAACACCTCTTCGATCTCGATCACCCGGCTTGCCTCGCGCACCGACCGGCCGGAAAAGTTCATGGGCTTCCACTTCATGAACCCGGTTCCGGTGATGCAGCTGGTGGAACTGATCCGGGGGATCGCCACCGATCAGGAAACCTGGGAAACGCTGCACGAGGTCGTCCGCAAGCTGGGCAAGACCGCCTCCAGTTCCGAGGATTTCCCGGCCTTCATCGTCAACCGCATCCTGATGCCGATGATAAATGAGGCGGTCTATACGCTGTACGAGGGCGTGGGGTCGGTGAAGTCGATTGACGAGTCGCTGAAGCTGGGCGCGAACCACCCGATGGGGCCCTTGGAACTGGCAGATTTCATCGGGCTGGATACATGCCTGTCGATCATGAACGTCCTGCATGAGGGGCTGGCGGATACGAAGTACAGGCCCTGTCCGCTGCTGACCAAGTATGTCGAGGCGGGGTGGCTGGGGCGTAAGACCCAGCGGGGATTCTACGACTACCGGGGAGAAGTGCCGGTGCCGACACGGTGAGGAGACTTCCTCGTGATTGATGACCTAGAGGCTTGCCCTTGGCATGATGCCCTACTCCTGGACATCTCAGTGGATCGATCAAGCCCTGGTTCGGTCGATACCGTGTGTTTGACGATTGAATGGCCCGCGCAGCCGAATGAATCCAAGGCTCGACGCTCCGAAATCGAGTTCCAAAATTGTTACCGTTTCGAAGCATCCATGAACTTCGGCGTGGTTGCGGAGGAGACCATCCGTGACGCTTGGTTCGAACCAGACAATGCCGAAGTTACCAAACTTCAGAACGTCTTTGGGGTCACAGATTTGCATTGCTGGGTGTTAGAAACGAATTCGACGGCCAGCACCATCCGGATTTTTGCACGCAGCGTCAGCTTCAAACAGGTCTAGGCTTTCCCAGACAACCCCAACGTATGCTCCCTGAGCCAAGCCAGGAACCCTCTCGGGTTGCCTTCCCACTTCTTGAGCTCTTCCGCTTGGATCGGCTCCCCGATCACGGGCCGGGTCGGTTTGAAGAGGCAGCGCTTGATCTCGTAAAGCAGAAGCCCCTGCCGGATCGTGTCCGACAGCTGGTTGGCGATCTGGAACATCCGGCTGTTCTGGCCGGGGAAATAGACCGGCAGGATCGTGGCCCTGGTGGACTTGACGATCTTGTGGGTGAAGACGTTCCACTCGCCCTCGACCGCCGGGCCCCACCAGCCTTCCGACATCGCGACCTTGCCCGCCGGGAACAGGATGATCACCCCCCCGGCCTTCAGATGCGCCAGCGTTTCCTCGCGCATCTGCAGGCCCAGCTCGCGCGCGTTGTCTTCGTGCGGGAAGGGGACGGGGATCATGAACTCTTCGACTTCCGGGATCCCGGTCAGCAGAGACCGAGTCAGGATCTTGAAGTCCGACCGCACGCGGTTGACCATCTCGGCCAGGACCATCCCGTCCACCAGGCCCGAGGGGTGGTTGGAACAGACGACCAGCGGCCCGGTCTTCGGGATCAGCGCGATTTCCTCGGCCGGGGTCTCGATCCGGATGCCCATGTGGCGGATCGCCTTCGGCCAGAACGGCGCCCCGAACGGTGCGCCCGATTTCTCGAAACTGCGGATCAGGCGCAAAAGCTGGACCTTCGCGGTCAACCACTCGATCGCGCGGATCGAACCAGCCTTCCAGGGGTTCTTGAACGTGCCCGCATAGGACAGCCGACGCATGTCGTACTGTCGGTCACCCCGGCCTGCCGCAGACACGGGCGTCTCGGTGGCGATCTGGGTCTGTTCGGTCACTAAGCGGCTTTCCCCGGTGGTCCCGACAGAGTCGGGGCGTCTCCGCTCAATAATCCTCTCCGAACCGCGCCGCAACCAAAGCCTCCAGCGCATCGGCGAGTTTCTCCGCCTCATCGCCCGTGCACGTCACGTCAATGGACGTCCCGCGCGAGGCGCCCAGCATCAGAAGGCCCATGATCGAATCGCCCGAAACCTCCATCCCGTCCTTCGAGACGTTGGCCCGGGCGTCGTGCGCTTCGACCACTTCGACGAACTTGGCAGAGGCGCGGGCATGGAGGCCCTTCTCGTTCACTATGCGCAGGGTGCGGCTGGTCATGTCGATCCCTCAGGCCCCGCTTCCGAGGTCCAGGCTGTTGATATACTTGCGTCCCGCGTCCAGTGCAGCCGCCACAGCCTCGGGTACGGCCAGATCGCGCGACTTGGCAAGCTTGATCAGCATCGGCAGGTTCGCGCCGTACAGAATCCGGCGGCCCGAGGTGGCACAGGCCGGCAGCGACAGGTTGGATGGCGAGCCCCCGAACATATCGGTCACCAAGACCACCCCCTGGCCGACATCGACAGCATCGGCGGCCGCGCAAATTTCCGCCTGTTTGGCGCTGCGGTCGTGGTCATCCTCGATGGAAATCGCCCGGACCCCGTCCTGACGGCCCACGACATGCTCGACCGCCGAGAGATATTCCCGTGCCAGTCCGCCATGCGCCACGATCACGATTCCGATCAAGCGAGTGATACCTTCATTGCGTCGGGTTGCACCGTGGCGGCCTTGCGTTCAAGTTCCCGGTGCCGTTTTGACACCGGCCAGCCCGCTTCTGCAAGCGCGGAACCGACCATTTCCGCCATGGCAACCGACCGATGTTGCCCGCCGGTACAGCCAAAGCCGATGGCCAGATGCGCCTTGCCCTCGTCCAGATGGGCCGGAAGAAGAAACAGCAACAGCTCACTCACCCTCTGGAAGAACTCGGCGAACCGTGGATCGGCGCGGACAAAGGATTCGACTGCAGGATCACGGCCATCCAGCGGGCGCAGCGCCGCCTGCCAATGGGGATTCGCCAGGAACCGGCAGTCGAAGATCATGTCCATCCCGCGCGGCACCCCGCGCTTGTAGCTGAAGGATTGCACCGACACCGACAGCCGCCCCGTCGTCCCCGGATCAAAGCGCCGCGCGATCTCGGCCTTCAGGTCGTGCTGGGTCAGCTCGGTCGTGTCGATCAGGTGATCCGCCCTGACCCGGATCGGGGTCAGCAGGTCGATCTCGCGCTCCACCCCCTGGGCCGGGGTTTCGTCCGGGGCCAGCGGGTGCCGCCGCCGGGTTTCGGAAAAGCGCTGGATCAGCACCGAGGGCGCACAGTCGAGGTACAACACCTCCAGGTCCACCCTGGGGTCGCGGGTCAGCTTGTCGATCAGTTCGATCAGCGAGGTCGCGTTGAAATCGCGATTGCGCACGTCCAGCCCCAGCGCGATGGGCCGGCCCAGGGGTGGCCCCTCGACCAGCCGCGGCACCAGAGACAGCGGGATGTTGTCGATCCCCTCATAGCCCAGATCCTCCAGCACCCGGATCGCCGTCGTCCGCCCGGCGCCCGAAGGCCCGGTCACGAAGACTAGGTGGTGATCCATCGACAGGTCTGGCATCGGCTTTGGTTCCGCTGCGGTCATGCCTCACGTCCGTGGCGAAGATAGAGCATCAGCGCGTCGGGAAAATGGTCATTCTGCACCTGCAGCACAAGGGAAACCGTTTTTCCCAGAATCGTGACCGTCCGGTGCGGCGGCAACCGGTCGGACTCGTGCAGCGCCAGATCGGCCACCAACGCGACGTCGGCTTTCGGGACTGACGGCGCACGCAGAATGCCGACCCCCCGCGCCTCGATCATGCTCTGCAGGTCGGGGTTCGGACAGCTGGCCTGCAGCCTGTCATTCACCCGCTCCAGCCGGGTCCTGTCATCCGAAACCAGCACCGCCCCGCGCGCGATCAGCCGCAACGCCAGCGCCGACTTGCCCGCGCCCGAGGGCCCAAGGATCAAAAGCCCCCGCCCGTCGACCGCGACGCAGGTGGCATGAAGCGTTTCGGTGGCCGGGATCACACCGGCAGGCCGACGACGAACCGCGCGCCCAGCGGGTCCGAGGTCGGGTCGGCGGCGGTGGGACGGATGTTCTCGGCCCAGATCACCCCGCCGTGGGCTTCCACGATCTGCTTGGAAATCGCCAGGCCCAGGCCCGAATGCTTGCCGAACTCGGACTGCGGGCGTTCGGAATAGAACCGCTTGAACACCTTGGTCAGCGCCTGTTCCGGGATGCCGGGCCCGGTGTCTTCCACCACGATCAGCACCCGGTTTTCCCGCCGTCGGGCCCAGACGCGAACCGCGTCGCCGTCCTCGCAGAAGGAAATCGCGTTGGTCACCAGGTTCACGAACACCTGCGCCAGCCGCGCCTCAAGCCCATGGATGCTGATCGGCTCGGGCGGCAGGTCGATGATGAAGTCCACCCCCTTCTCGCCCGCCTGCTGCGACAGGTACTGGCAGAGGTTCGACAGGGTCTTGAGAAGGTTGAATTCTTCCTCCTCCTCCTTCACCAGCTCGGAATCTAGCCGCGAGGCGTTCGAGATATCGCTGACCAGCCGATCCAGGCGGCGCACGTCATGTTCGATGACGTCCAGCAGCTTGTCCTTCTGGTCGTCCTTCTTGACAAAGCGCAGGGACCCGATGGCAGACCGCAAGGACGCCAGCGGGTTCTTGATCTCGTGCGCCACATCCGCGGCAAACTGCTCGTTCGCGTCGATCCGGTCATAGAGCGCCGAGACCATGCCCCGCATGGCCACCGACAAGCGGCCGATTTCATCCGGTCGGGCGGCGAGGTCAGGGATGCGGACCCGGCTGGGCGCCACCCGGCGCGAGTCACGGTCGCGGCCGACTTCGGCCGCGGCCGCAAGGTCGGACAGCGGGTTCGAAATGGTCGAGGCCAGCATCAGGCTAAGGCTGATCGACAGCACGACCGCCAAGAGGAACATCTGCAGGACCTGTTCGCGCTCATACCGCACCAGCCGGTCGATCTCCTGGCTGTTCGAGGTGATGGCGACGACGCCGACCAAGTCACCCGCGACGGTGATCGGAGTTGCCACGGTGAAATACATGCTGCCTTCGCCATTGCGGTTGACGCGGGTCACCACGTCTCCGCTGCGTGCGCCTTCAAAGGCCGCCCGGGCATTGTCGGCAGGGTCGATGGTTTCGGTCCGGTCGGGGCGTCCCTGCCGGAACAGCACCGTCACCACGTTCCAGACGCCTTCCAGGAAGTCGGTCAGGATCGTCGGCTGATCTGGGTTCGGGACCAGCGTCCCGGTCCCCTGGCCGACGCGCGACGCCAGCAACTGGCCGGTCGGATCGAAGATGAAGACCTCCAGCACCGGGTCCAGCTCGATGTCCTGCAACGGCGTGCGGAAATCGAACCCCGAGCTGCCCGGTCGCAGATGCGCTTCATAGACCGCCGAGATCAGCTCGGCCTGCCTGACCATGCCCAGCTGACGCTGCAGGGCCAGGCTGTCGCGGAACGGGTTCATGAACAACATGCCCACCGCAAGCAGCACCAGCGCCATCAGGTTGAAGACGATGATCTTGCGCGCCAACGGCGACTTGTTCAAACCGACAATGCTGCGACCGCCCCGGCCTTCCTTCAGGCGTTCGACTGTCGCATCCGGAGATACCCAGTCTTCGCCCAAGAGAACGTCGCCCGAGCGTTTCGGTCTCAGGTCATTCGGGGAAATCCGGGGAGCCGAGGACATCTAGGGCGGCCATCACTCTTCGTTGTAGCGATAGCCGATACCATACAACGTCTCGATGGCCGAAAATGTGTCATCAACCGACCGCATCTTCTTCCTCAGCCGCTTGATGTGGCTGTCGATGGTCCGGTCGTCGACATAAACTTGGTCATCATAGGCCACGTCCATCAGCTGGTCGCGGCTTTTCACGAACCCGGGCCGCTGGGCCAAGGCCTGCAAAAGCAGGAATTCGGTCACCGTCAGCGCGACCTCCTTGCCCTTCCAGGTCACCGAATGGCGCAAGGGGTCCATCCGCAGCGCGCCCCGTTCCATCATCCGGGTCTCTTCGGTCGCCGCGGCCTCACCGGTGTTGATCGCTTCCTGTCGACGCAGCAGCGCGCGGATGCGTTCCACCAGCAGCCGCTGGCTGAAAGGCTTCTTGACGTAGTCGTCGGCCCCCATCCGCAGGCCGAGAACTTCGTCGATCTCGTCGTCTTTCGAGGTCAGGAAGATCACCGGGATCGAGGTCTTCTGCCGCATGCGCTGCAGCAGATCCATGCCATCCATACGCGGCATCTTGATATCGAGGACCGCCATGTCCGGCATCCGGCGGCTGAACGCCTCGAACGCGGACTGGCCGTCGTTATAGGTCTCGACCTCGAACCCCTCGGCTTCCAGGGTCATGGCGACCGAGGTCAGGATATTCCTGTCATCGTCGACCAGCGCGATGCGGGACATCTTCGTGCCTCCCTTAAACTGCTGCAGCTGCCTTGTCTTTATTTTGCAAGCATTTTCAGGGCTGGCACCGGGATAATCAACAAAAATTCGAATCACCCCTGAAACAATGGCCGGGGTGGTGGCAATTTCGCCCATGCTGACGACAATTCTGCAACTCACCCGTGTTTGTCGGGGGATGGTGGCGCTAACGTCGGAATGATTGCGCTAACTGTTTGAAATCACGCTATTCCCGTGCAAAAATCCCATGCTATAGGCCCATTATGGCCGACCCCCACAAGGGCTTGTCACGGCATTCATTGGCCCGGATGCCGACCCATTGGAACCGCCGCAAGCGGCTTGCGGCAACGGGAGCTTGCAGGATGATCCAGGGACGCGCGAACCCCAACCAGACGCTCGAGACGCAAGGCATTACGGGTGTGGCGGTGTCCCACTACAACTATGCCGAGTCCGCGCTGGTTGAGGCTGCCGTGATCCGGGGCGAGGGTCGCCTGGGTCGCGGTGGCGCCTTCCTCTGCTCCACCGGCCAGTTCACGGGCCGCTCGCCCAAGGACAAGTTCGTCGTCCGCACCACCACGACCGAAGATACGATCTGGTGGGACAACAACGCCGCCATGTCGCCCGAGGCCTACGCCCGCCTCAAGGCCGACATGCTGGCCCACGTGCAGGGACGTGAGCTGTTCGTCCAGGACCTCTACGCCGGGGCTGACCCGATCCACCGGCTGGACGTCCGCGTGGTGACCGAACTCGCCTGGCACGGCCTCTTCATCCGCCACCTGCTGCGTCGTCCTGACCGGTCGGAACTGGACGGGTTCACCCCGGAATGGACGATCCTGAACGTCCCTTCGTTCAAGGCCGACCCCGCGCGCCACGGCACCCGGACGGAAACCGCCATCGTCCTGAACTTCGACGACAAGACCGTGCTGATCGCCAACACCGCCTATGCCGGGGAAAACAAGAAATCCGTCTTCACGGTTCTCAACTACCTCCTGCCCGAAAAGGGCGTGATGGCGATGCACTGCAGCGCAAACCACGCCATCGGCAACCCGGTCGACGCAGCCGTCTTCTTCGGCTTGTCGGGCACCGGCAAGACCACCCTCTCTGCCAGCCCCGACCGCACCTTGATCGGCGATGACGAACACGGCTGGTCCGACCGCGGCATCTTCAACTTCGAAGGCGGCTGCTACGCCAAGACCATCGACCTGTCGCCCGAGGCCGAGCCCGAGATCTACGCCACCACCCACCGCTTCGCGACCGTGGTGGAGAACATGGTCTACGACGCCGAAACCCTTGAACTGGACTTTTCCAACCGCAGCCTGACCGAAAACACCCGCTGCGCCTATCCGTTGGAAGCGATTTCGAACGCCAGCGCCACCGGCCTTGGCGGCCACCCCCGCCATGTCGTCATGCTGACCTGTGATGCCTTCGGCGTGCTGCCCCCCATTGCGCGCCTCAGCCCCGCGCAGGCGATGTACCACTTCCTCTCCGGCTTCACCTCGAAGGCCGCCGGGACCGAACGCGGCATCACCGAGCCGCAGCCCACTTTCTCCACCTGCTTCGGCGCCCCCTTCATGCCGCGCCGGCCCGAGGTCTACGGCAAGCTTCTGCAACAGAAGATCGCCAAGCACGGCGCCTCCTGCTGGCTGGTCAACACCGGCTGGACCGGCGGGGCCTATGGCACTGGCAAGCGGATGCCGATCAAGGCCACCCGCGCACTGCTGGCGGCGGCCCTCGATGGCTCTCTGTCGAAGGGCGACTTCCGCCGCGACCCAAACTTCGGCTTCGAGGTCCCGGTCTCGGTTCCCGGCGTGGCCGAAGGCCTGTTGAACCCGCGCGAAACCTGGACCAGCGCCAGCGACTACGACGCGCAGGCCGCGAAACTGGTCGGCATGTTCCAGAAGAACTTCGCCCAATATGTGCCCTTCATCGACGCCGACGTGAAGGCAGCGGCCATCGGCTGATACACCCTCGTCAGTCGACGCACGTCCTCTCCAGTGGCAACACCGGAGGGGACGTCGCAACCTACCCCAGCGCCAGCCGCACCATGTTCAGCCCAGTCAGCACCAGCAGACCCTGCGTCCAGCGGCGGAACCGTTGCTGGTCCAGCTGGTCCTGCACCCGGTAGCCGATGAACAGCCCGATCAGGGCAGGCACGCACAACGCGGCCGAAAAGCCCAGGCTTTGCACATTCGCCAGCCCCGTCACCAGATGGGCGGACAACAGCATCACCGCCCCGATCAGGAACACCACCCCCTGCGCCCGGATCATCTGCAACTTGTCCGCCCCGGTCGACAGCAGGAACACCAGCAAGGGCGGCCCCCAGATGCCCGACACCCCGCCGTATAGCCCCCCGATCACCCCCAGCCCCCATTCCGCCCGATCGCGATGGTGCAACCGGATCGCCAGACTGCGCCCCATCAGCTGCAAGGAGGCAAAGGCAGTGATCGGCACCCCCAGCATCAGCAGGTACAGCCCCCGTGGGATCGCATCGGCAAAGGGCGCCGAGATCCCGATGCAGATCACCGTCGCGATCAGGAACCGGCGGTAGCTGATGGTCGTCTCGACCGCAGGCGCGACCCCTTGCCGGAACGCCTGCGAAAGGTTTGTCACCAGCGTCGGCAAAATCAGCCCGGCCAGCGCCAGTTCCTGCGGCAGGAAGACCGCAAAGGCCGACACGAGAATCATTGGCATCGCAAAGCCGACCGCGCCCTTCACGAAGCCCGCAAACAGCGTGATCGCCAGCGCCGCCACAAAGGCGTGCCCCGACAACCCTCCGCTGACCCAATCGAACATGACTTGCCCTTTCCCGACCCTTGTGGCGCAATCGAAGCCCACGGGAAAGCGCCGACAGGTGAAAATCGAATGCTGCGCGGACTGATCCTCTCTCTGGCCCTGTCCTTGCCGCTTCGGGCCGAGCCCGCCCTGCCGCAGGCCAACCCGATGGTGGCCAGCCTCAAGGTTGGTGTTTTCTGCGCGCTCCAGGCGATGGACCAGCGTCCCGCACCCGGCACCATCTCGGGTTGGATCCACGTCCCTGACGGGATGATCGACTTCCACTGGCCGGACGCACAAGTCGTTCCGGCCGTCATCGGCCTTGCCTTCGGGGTCAAGTCGCGCATGGTCCCCGGCGTCTTCACCTCGGGTGAGATGCGGGTCTTTCGCCCTGGCGCCTCCGCGCCGGAAACCTGGGACTCGACCTTCTCGGACACCGGCGAGCAGTTCGGCTTCTTCCGCTTTGGCCGCGAGGACGAGCTGATCCCAGGCCTCTGGCGGTTCGAGGCCTGGGAGGGTGAGTCGCAGCTCTACTCCGTCGAGTTCGAGGTTGTCCCCGCCGCCGCCCTGCCCGCGATCGCACAGGCCTGCGGGGCAGTCTCATGAGAACGGCTGCGACATTTTCGGTCTCGTGTGAAAGCAAGATTGAAATCTTGTTGCGCTGCCGCTGCGAAGGCGCTACCCCTTCGCAGGTGCAGAATCTTGCTGAGGACCGACCATGCCTGACGGAAACCTGAATGGAGGGACCGTGACCCAGTCCCCGATCCTTGCCGATCTTCAGGCGCTGACCAAGGCCGCCCTGCCCGAGGTCGCGGCGCTGTTCGACCAGGCGCGCGCTTCGCTGAAAGCGCAGGTCTCGGCGGGCGGCAAGGTCTCGAACCAGGCGCTTGAGGCACAGCAGTTCCAGGCCCACGCCCTAGCCTGGCTGGCGACCTATGTCGAGGCGCTGCGCCAGCTGGACGCCTGGGCCGACCGGCTACAAGGCGCGGGCCAGTTGGGACAGATGGAGGCGCTGATCCTCCAGATCGGCTTTGGCGAATACCTGACCCAGATCGCGGGCGGTATCCCGATGAGCCAGACCGAATTCGCCCGACTGTCCGACCTTGGGCTGTCCTACACTGCCGGACCCGCCGCCAGCACGCTGATGACCCGGGGCAACAGCACCGACGCGCGCCACGCCCTCGTTGTCCTCATGCAGGACAACCACGGCCGCGCGACCTTCGGAGCCACCGGCCTCGACGAAGAGCTGGAGATGATCCGCGACCAGTTCCGCCGCTATGCGGACGAAAAGGTCATCCCCAGGGCGCATGACTGGCACCTGAAGGACGAACTGATCCCGATGGAGGTGATCCAGGACCTCGCCGGAATGGGCGTCTTCGGCCTGACGATCCCCGAGGAATACGGTGGCTTCGGCCTCTCCAAGGCCTCGATGGTCGTGGTCAGCGAAGAACTCAGCCGCGGCTACATCGGCGTCGGCTCGCTTGGCACCCGCTCTGAAATCGCCGCCGAACTGATCCTCTGCGGCGGCACCGACGCGCAAAAGCAGAAATGGCTTCCCGGCCTCGCCAGCGGCGAGATCCTCCCCACCGCTGTCTTCACCGAACCGAACACCGGCTCGGACCTCGGCAGCTTGCGCACCCGCGCCCGCAAGGATGGCGAGGACTGGGTCATTACCGGCAACAAGACCTGGATCACGCACGCCGCCCGCACCCATATGATGACCGTCCTCGCCCGGTCGGTCGAAGGCACCACCGACTACCGCGGCCTCTCGCTCTTCCTGGCCGAAAAGACCCCCGGCACTGACGAGACACCCTTTGTCGATGAAGGCCTTTCGGGCGGCGAGATCGAGGTGCTCGGATATCGCGGCATGAAGGAATACACCGTCAACTTCGACGGCTTTGCCGTGAAGGGAGAGAACCTGCTCGGCGGGGTCGAAGGCCAGGGCTTCAAGCAACTGATGCAGACCTTCGAATCCGCCCGCATCCAGACCGGAGCCCGTGCCATCGGCGTCGCACAATCCGCGCTGGAAACCGGCATGCAATATGCCCTTGACCGCCAGCAGTTCGGCAAGCCCCTGATCGCCTTCCCGCGCATCTCGGGCAAGCTTGCGATGATGGCGGTGGAAATCATGATCGCCCGCCAGTTGACCTATTTCTCCGCCTGGCAAAAGGACCACGGCCACCGCTGCGACCTTGAGGCCGGAATGGCCAAGCTCCTCGGCGCGCGCGTCGCCTGGGCCAGTGCCGACAACGCCCTGCAGATCCACGGCGGCAACGGCTTTGCGCTGGAGTACCGGATCAGCCGCATCCTCTGCGATGCCCGCATCCTGAACATCTTTGAAGGGGCGGCCGAGATTCAAGCGACGGTGATCGCCCGGCGCCTGCTGGAGTGACCGCTTGCTTTGGTCTTGTCGCGCGATAAAACTGGGGCATGTAGCCCATAGTTTACAGTGTAAAGACCAGAGCAGCCCATGCCCCAAACCGTCCTTCTGACCGGCTCTTCCGGCTTCATTGCCAAGCATGTCGCGCTGAAGTACCTGAACGCCGGGTACAACGTGCGCGGCACTCTGCGGCGGCTGGACCGGGCGCAGGAAGTGCATGCCGCCGTGACGCCGCAACTGGTCGAAGGGGCGGGGACGCTCAGCTTTGTCCAGGCCGATCTGGAATCGGATGCCGGCTGGGCCGAGGCGATGGCCGGCGTCTCTGCAGTGATCCACACCGCCTCGCCCTTCCCGCTGGCCCAGCCGAAGGACCCTGCCACCCTGATCCGCCCGGCGGTTGAGGGCACCGAACGGGTCCTGAAAGCCGCCGCCGCGACCGGGGTGGAACGGGTGGTCCTCACCTCCTCCACCGTAGCCGTCCTGAACGAAAGCAAGCCCGACTCCCTGCAGGACGAAGCGGACTGGTGCGACATCTCGCTGCCCTCGACCACGGCCTATGCCAAGTCGAAGACCCTCGCCGAACGCGCCGCCTGGGAGATCGCCCGCCAGCGCGGCCTCAAGCTGACCACGATCAACCCGGGCCTCGTCCTTGGGCCGCCCTTGGACGAACACTACGGCTCGTCCCTCTCGCTGGTCGAACGTCTGATGAAGGGCAAGGACCCGATGCTGCCCGGCATAGGCTTCCCCTCGGTCGACGTGCGTGACGTGGCGGAAATGCACCTGCGCGCCGTTCAGCGCCCCGAAACGGTCGGTCGGCGCTATCTGGCGGCGGCGGGCTCGATGGCGATGGTCGACATGGGCCGCACGCTCAAGGCCGCCTACCCGACCCGCCGCATCGCCACGCGCGAAGCCCCGGCCTTCCTCCTCCGCTTCCTTGCGCTGTTCGACCCGGCGATCAAGTCGATCCTGCCAAAGATCGGCCATCTGGAACGCGTCTCGAACGCCCGCGCCGTCAGCGAGATGGGGATGGAGTTTATCGCCCCAAAGGCCGCTCTCCTGTCCTCGGCCGACTGGCTGGCCAAGCACGGCAAGGTCTGGGCCTAAGCCGGAACGCCCCCGCGCGAAGGCCTTTGCACCCCCAACCGCGGATGCATCCGCCCCGCCACAGCCCAGGAGGCTAGCAGTCCAACCCCAGCCGCCACAAAAATCCCCGGCAGCGGCACCACCCACAAGACCAGCCAAGCCGCCCCTGGCGTCAGGATCGACGACACATCGCGGAAGCTGGAATAGACCGCCGACATCTCGGTCCGCTCGCTGGGCTTGACCGACATCAGGAACGGCAACCCGCCGACGACATCCAGCATCACCAGGAAGACCGAGGCCGCCATGCAGAAGGCAACCGTCGTCCAGGGCAGGAATGCCAACAGCCCCGCCGCCAGGAACAGTAGTCCGCAGACCCCGAAGGCCGCCCGCACCGACCGGCGCACCGACATCCGCCGTCCCAGCCGGTTCAAGGCGGGTGCTGCAAACAACAGCGCGTTCGATATGGACAAGGCGATACCCCCAACCTTGTCCCCCAACCCCGCCTCGATGCAGAAAATCGGCAAGTAGACGACATAGACCCACCAGCCGCAGGACCGCATCACGGCAAACATCCAGCCCGCGATCAGCCTCGGCTGCTTGAAGAACCGCCCCAGATACCCGACCGGGTTCACCGCCGGCCGCTTCGCCCGCTGGATCTGCTTGCCGTTTCCGAGCCGCAACACCCAGAACGCCGCCAACTGCGCCAACGCGAAGGCCCCCGCCAGCAGGAACGGCGCAGGGGCCCAGTGGTCATGCAGCCAGACCCCGGTCATCGGCCCGATCGCCCAGGGCGCCGCCGCATACAGCATCTGCGTCGACTGGCTTTTCCCCAGGTTGGTCCGGTCCACATAATCCAGCACATAGGCGTTGAGGCAGACAAAGGTCGTCGCCGTCGCCATCGCGTTGCAGGCCAGCGCCATCGGCACCGACCACCAGGTCCCCAGGATCGCCAGCGCCATGCCCACGAGGTACAAGAGGCACCCGCCCGTATAG
>JBJTSJ010000232.1:0-2772 GCA_046076605.1 Tabrizicola sp. | reverse complement strand
CGCCATGACGAGGCACATCAGGATGATGGATTGGGCCGCGGCACCGGAGTAGTCGAAGCCCCGGAACCCGTCGGCGTAGATCTTGTAGACCATCAGGTCCGTGGCCCGGAACGGCCCGCCGCCGGTCAGCGTGTCGACGATCCCGAAGCTGTCGGTGAAGCTGTCGGTGATGTTGATGACGAGGAGGAAGAAGAAGGTTGGGGTGAGGAGCGGCAGCTGCAGGTCCATCATCCGCCGCAACGGGCGCGCGCCGTCCATCGCGGCGGCTTCGGTCAGGCTGCGGGGGATGGATTGCAGGGCGGCAAGGAAGAAGATGAAGCTGTAGGCCACCTGCTTCCATGCGCCTGCGACGACGATGGGGGTGACGGCCTGCCAGGGGTATTTCGACAGGTCCCACCAGCCGGGGGCCAGCGTGTTGATGAAGCTGAAGATGCCCGCGCCGGGGTTGAAAACGAACTGGAAGGCAAGGCCCACGGCGGGGGCGGCCACGGCATAGGGCCAGATGATCCCGATCCGCCAGGCGCGGTAGCCTGCAAGCTGCCGGTCGACGAACAAGGCCAGCGTCAGCGCCATGCCCATCGCGAGGACCGTGGTTGCCAACGCGTAGACCACCGAGACGCGGACCGAACCCCAGTAGTAGGGGTCGCTCAAGACCTTCTTGAAGTTCTCGAAGCCGACCCAGGTGTTGCCACCACCCCAGGGCTGTTCCAGCGTGAAGGCCCAGTAGAGGGCCTGAGCCGAGGGCCAGTAGAAGCAGGTGAAGATCACCAGAAGCTGGGGGGCCAGCAGAAGCGGCACGATCCAGCTGAACTTGAAATGGGCGCGGCGCATTGGGGGGCCTTTCCGATAGGCCGGGCGCGACGGTGGCCGCCGCGCCCGATTTTTCGTCGAAAGATCGTTTCTTACGGGAAGGACTTGCCCGCATAGGTCTGGGCAAAGCGCGCAAGGATCTCATTGCCACGCGCGGCAGCGGTGTCCAGCGCCTCTTTCATCGGCTTCTGGCCAGCCAGCGCCGCCTCGACTTCGGCGGTCCACTCGGCACGGATCTGGATCATGCCGCCCAGACGGATGCCGCGGGTCAGCGGGCTAGGCTCGGTGAAGGTCAGCGACTTCATCGCGATGTCACGGTTGATGAAGGGCTCTTTCGCGTAGAAGCCTTCGGCCAGCAGCGCATCATAGGTAGACTTGGTCACCGGAATGTAGCCGGTGTTTTCCAGCAGGAACTGCTGTTCCGGCTTGGTGGCAAGGAAGGCCAGGTAGGCGGCGGCGGCCTTGTATTCGTCATCCGTCTTGCCCGACAGAACCCACAGCGAGGCCCCGCCGACGACGGTGTTGTGACGTTCGACCCCTTCGTAGGTCGGGATCATCTGCACGTCCCAGGCGAAGCTGGGCTTCAGCTTGTGGATCGTGTTGTGGTCCGCGATGGACGAGAAGAACACCGCGCATTCGCCCTCGACAAAGCTGTCGCGCGCGGTCTTGCCGGCGGCCTGGGTGCGGATGGTGGCGACACCGTCCTTGATCCAGCGCTGGATGTTTTCCATGTGCTTGACGTGCAGCGTGGTGTTGAACAGAAGCTCGGTGTTCAGCCCGTCATAGCCGTTGTTGTTCGACGCGACCGGCACGTTGTGCGCCATCGAGAACTGCTCAAGGTCGATCCAGGACGAGGGCGCATAGGCCAGACCGCAAGCGGCACCCGACTCCTTGACCTTGACGAGGGCGGCTTCCAGCCCTTCCCAGGTCAGCGGGGCTTCGGTGATCCCAGCCTTCGCGAACATGTCCTTGTTGAAGTAGTAGACCGGGGTCGAGGAGTTCCAGGGCATCGAGAAGAACTCGCCCTTGGACGAGGAATAGTAGTTGGCGATGCCGGGGAAATAGTCGGCCCAGTCGATGGTGACACCGGTGTCCTTCATCAGCTGGGTGACCGGATAGAACTCGCCCGAAAGCATCAGGTCGGCGGTGCCTGCGTCGAAGGACTGCAGAAGCGTCGGGTGCTTGCCCGCGCGGAAGGCGGCGATGGTGTTCTGCACGGCCTTTTCATAACCGTCCTGGCCGACGCAAACGGCCTCGAACTGGTCCTGCGACGCGTTGAAGCGGTTGCAGGTCTCGGCCACGACTTCGCCGAGGTCACCGGTCAGGCCGTACCAGTATTCGAACTTGATCTTGTCGGCATGAGCCATGCCTGCGGTGGCGGCGAGCACCAGCGCGGCGGCAGCGAGCTTCTGGGTCATCTTCCCTGTCTCCGTGATTGGGCTGCGTCAGATGCAGCGCGGCGCCCTTATGCGGCGATTCGGTGACGAATTGGCGACAGTGAATTGCATTAAATGTATTTTAATCAATAGCTTGTAGGCGAATGGCCAAGCCGCGCGGAACAGTGTCCCACGCGCCCCTTTGGGCCAGAACTGTATGCGCCCGGGCCTAGTGGAAGAGGCCCCGTGCGAGTGTCAGGTGGCGGTCAGAATGGTCCTGGAAATGCACCGTGACGCCGTCCGGCGCGGCCAGGACCACCGCCATCTGCGCCGGTCCCTCCAGCTGGCGTTGCTGCCCCGGAACGCCCGGCACATGCGGGCTGACCGAATAGTGTGACCCCGCAAGCGTCGTCATCGGAATGCCACGCCAGACCGCTGCCGTGGGCAGATGGACGTGCCCCGCGATGACCTGACGGACCTCGGGGTGGCGCTGCAGGACGGACAGGTAGGCTTCGGCGTTTTCCAGGATGATCTCGTCCACCGGCAGGGACAGCGGATTGGCGTGGTGGTGCTGGACGACGATCAC
>JBJTSJ010000231.1:0-7775 GCA_046076605.1 Tabrizicola sp. | reverse complement strand
GTTGCCCGCACCCGCCGCCGCGACCAAAGCCTGATCTGGCCGGGCTTTGTCGATGCGGTGACCACGCTTTTGATGGTGCTGATGTTCGTCCTGACCATCTTCACCGTCATGCAATCGGTGCTGCGCGACACGATCACTACGCAGGACACCGAACTCGACGCCCTGACGGCGCAGGTCGCGCAATTGGCCGATGCGCTGGGGTTGGAGCAAGCCAAGGCGACGGACCTTGAGGCCCGGGTGGCCGAACTGCAGGCGGGCCTCAGCACGGCGCTGGCCGAGGGGGAGCGGCAGGCCGGGCTGATCGCTTCACTGACAGCCGACCTGACGGCACGGGAAGGCGAACTGGCCACGGCGAAAAGCCGGATCACTGATTTTGAGGCACAGGTCGCCGCCCTGCTGGTCGAACGCGACACGGCGCGGGGCGAAGCCGAGCGGCTGACCGCCTCGGTCGCCGATCTGGAAGCGGCCCGTGCGAAGCTGGTCAGCGAGGCCGAAGCGATGGCGCTGGCCCTGGCCAAGGCACGCGACGAGGTCGACGCCAATGCCGAGGCGGCCCGCCTTGCCGCCGCCCGCCGCGACGCGCTGGAGGCTCTGCTGGCGCAGGAAAAGGCCAAGGGGGCCACGGATGCGGCCGCGCTGAAGGCGGCCCAGGAAAAGGTGACCGAAGCCGAGGCGGCGCGGCTGGCCGATGCGGCCGCCCTGCAGGCCCTGCGCGACCGGCTGGCGAATTCCGACACCGAGCTGACCGCAATGACACTTGCGCTTGAGGAAGAGCGGAAGAAGGCCGAGGAGACGCTGACCCTTCTGGCCGCCGCGCGGACCGCGGCCGCGAAGGGCGCGACCGAGAAGGATGCGGCGCTGGCGGCGGCCGAGACGGCGCTGCTGGCCGAGCAGGAAAAGGTGCTAGCCGCCGCGCGCGAGGTCGAGCTGTTGAACCAGCAGGTCGCGGCACTGCGCAGCCAGCTTGGCAGCCTGCAGTCGGTGCTGGACGAAGCCCGGGCGAAGGATGAGGCCGCCAAGGTGCAGCTGGAATCGCTGGGCAACGACCTGAACGCAGCCCTGGCTCAGGTCGCCGCCGAGCAGCGCAAGCGGGCCGAGCTTGAGGCCGCCGAAGCCGCGCGCCTGGCGGAGGAGAACAAGGACCTAGCGCGGTTCCGGTCGGAATTCTTTGGCGAACTTTCCACCCTTTTGCAGGGCCGTGAGGGTGTGCGCGTCGTGGGCGACCGCTTTGTCTTCTCCTCCGAGGTGCTGTTCAATCCGGGTTCGGCCGATCTTGCCCCCGAAGGACAGGCCCAGATCGCCGGGGTGGTGCGGATTCTCGACGAGGTCCGCGCCAAGATTCCGCCCGAGATCGACTGGATCATCCGTGTTGATGGCCATACCGACAACGTACCGCTGTCGGGCGGCGGAGAGTTTGCGGACAACTGGGAGCTTAGCCAGGCCCGCGCCCTGTCGGTCGTGCGCTACATGCAGGACGAGCTGGGCTTCCCGCCCGATCGGATGGCCGCCACGGGGTTCGGCGAGTACCGGCCTGTCGCGCTGGGCGATGACGAGGCCGCCCGCGCGCAGAACCGGCGGATCGAGCTGAAGCTGACCGAACGCTGACGCACCATTCCGTGACTGCAGGGCCGCGCGATCCGTGCTAGGCTTCCGCCACTGTCGTTGCTTGCAAGTCGATGCCACTGGGACGTCCGGGGCAGGATGACCGGCCCAGCGCCCCCTGAACGGGAGGAAGCTTGATGCCGAAGACGATTGGAAACCCCCTGTCCTGGACCTTTGGGGCGCTTGGTTCGGCCGCGGGCTATGCGACCGACATCGCCACCCATTCGACCGCCGATCCGACCCTGCGGCCCAAGACGCGGGCGTTGGGCGCGGGTGACCTGCGCGAGGCTCTGCGCAAGGGGTGGGACGATCTGGCTGCGATGCGGTCGGACGTGATGTTCGCCTGCCTGTTGTATCCCGCGATGGGGGCGGTTCTGCTGGCGCTGGCCAGCCAGGGCAGCCTGAACCACCTTCTGTTCCCGGTCCTGTCCGGTTTTGCCCTGGTCGGGCCGGTGGCGGCGCTGGGGCTTTATGAACTCAGTCGGCGGCGCGAGGCGGGGACCGAGGTCAGCTGGGGCGCGATGTTCGATGTGCTGCGGAACCCGCGGTTCCCGCGCATCCTGATGCTGAGCCTGTTCAACTCGGTGATCTTCATGGCCTGGCTTTTGATCGCGGACGCGATCCATGCCGCGACCCTGGGGCCAGATCGGGTGATGGACATCGGTAGCCTGCTGGCCGAGGCGGTGTCGACCCCGGCGGGCTGGGTGATGATCGTGGTGGGGACCGGGGTTGGTTTCCTGCTGGCGGTGGCGGTGCTGGCGATCAGCGTGATCTCTTTCCCACTGCTTCTCGACCGGAACGTGACGCTGCCGGTCGCGGTCATGACCTCGGTCCAGGTCGCGCGGGAGAATCCGGTGGTGATCGGGGCCTGGGGGCTGATCGTGGCGGGGGGGTTGGTGCTGGGGATCCTGCCGTTCCTCTTGGGCTTGGTGGTGGTGCTGCCGGTCCTGGGGCATGCGACCTGGCATCTGTATCGGCGGACGGTGGTCTGACCCTGTCCACGGTGGACACAGGGTTCGACCCGAATGATTCCAATGACTTGCGCGCGGGCGTTCAGGATTTCTTAACCGGCGCCCGCGCTGCGGTTCACGGACCGACCTTGATGCCGATCTGCATCTTGTCGATTTCCTTGCCACCGCGGATCAGCGTTGCCGTGGCGCTGTACTGGCCCGGCGGCCAGTCCGTGGTGCCGCGCTTCCAGCCATAGGCGCGAAAGGCCAGGGCCTGGGTCCTTTCCAGCGAGACCTGGTCGCCCCAGACCTCTCCGTCCGGCCAGGTCAGGGCAAACAGGATCGTGTCCCCGGCGCGTGGGCCGAAGAAGTAGGCCCAGATCACCAAGGCGGGCGCGTCGGTGGGCAGATCGGGCGACGGCAGCCCGGCCTTGATGGCGTCAAAGCCCGGGACGGCGGTGCTGATCCCGATCCCGAGCAGACCGCCGGGTTCGACCAGTGGGTCCTGCGCCCAGAGATCATCGGCGGGCGCCCCGCAGGTGCTGCTGCCAAGCGAGAATGGGTCCAGCTTAAGGTCGTTCTGGCGCACCGACAGGTGAAGGTGCGGAAACTCGGCCTGGCCGGATTGCCCGATCAGGCCGATGGGCGTACCGGCCTGAACCTTGTCGCCGGGCCTGACGATCACCGACCCATTTTTCAGGTGGCAATACTGGGTTTCCCAGCCCTGCCCGTGGTCGATGACGGCAGCATTGCCGCATTCCTTGCCGGCTACGGTCGGGGCAAAGTCGGCCACGCCGTCCCTTACCCGCGTGACGGTGCCGGGGGCGGCGGCGAGGACGGCGACGCCTTCCTCCATCGCGGCGCGGGTGGGCAGCGCGAAATCCGTGCCATCGTGGCCGTCATAGACCAGCGGTCCGCAGGTAAAGTCCTTCGCGCCGGGCCCCGGATCATGGTCGAAGTACTGCTGGATGTAGCAGGTTTCGCCCAGAGTGCAGTCCACCGGCAGCACCAATTCAAAGGCCCCCGCCGGAAGGGCGAGGGCCAATGTCAGGACTGCGGTCTTGCGGATCACTCAGCCGTCAGCAGCGGCGGCTTGGACTTGGTGATCGCGGGCTTGGCCGGTTCCTCGATGTCGAGAACGATGGCGTCGTCCTTGACCTTGACCCGGACGACCCCGCCCTTGACCAGCTTGCCGAACAGAAGCTCTTCGGCGAGCGGCTTCTTGATGTGTTCCTGGATCACGCGGCCCAGCGGACGCGCGCCCATCTTGTCGTCATAGCCCTTGTCGCCCAGCCACATTGCGGCTTCGGGGGACAGCTCGATATGGACGTTGCGGTCCATGAGCTGGGCTTCAAGCTGCAGGACGAACTTTTCCACCACCTGCATGATGATGTCCTTGCCCAAGGGGGCAAAGTTGATCACCGCGTCCAGACGGTTGCGGAATTCCGGCGTGAAGGTCCGCTCGATGGCGGCGGTATCTTCCCCGGTGCGGCGTTCGCGGCCAAAGCCGATGGCGGCCTGAGACTGTTCGCGCGCGCCCGCGTTCGAGGTCATGATCAGGATCACGTTGCGGAAGTCCACCGTCCGGCCGTTGTGGTCGGTCAGTTTCCCGTGGTCCATCACCTGCAGGAGGATGTTGTAGACATCCGGGTGGGCCTTTTCCATTTCGTCCAGAAGAAGGACGGAGTGGGGGTGCTGATCGATGGCATCGGTCAGCATGCCGCCCTGGTCAAAGCCGACATAGCCCGGAGGCGCGCCAATCAGGCGGGAAACCGCGTGCTTTTCCATGTATTCCGACATGTCGAAGCGGATCAGCTCCACGCCCAGGGACGAGGCCAGTTGCTTTGCCACCTCGGTCTTGCCGACGCCGGTCGGGCCGGCAAAGAGGTAGTTGCCGATGGGCTTTTCCGGTTCGCGCAGGCCGGCACGGGCGAGTTTGATGGCCGAGCAGAGTGCTTCGACCGCCTTGTCCTGGCCGAAGACCACGCGCTTCAGCGTCTTTTCCAGATCGCGCAGCGTTTCGGCATCGTCCTTCGACACGGTCTTCGGGGGAATGCGGGCGATCTTGGCGACCACGGCCTCAATCTCTTTCACGCCAAGGGTCTTGCGGCGTTTGGAGTCGACGACGAGGTTCTGCGCGGCCCCGGCCTCATCAATGACGTCGATGGCAGAGTCGGGCAGCTTGCGGTCGTGGATGTAGCGCGCGGCCAGTTCCACCGCCGACTTGATCGCGTCGTTGGTGTATTTCAGGTCGTGATGTTCTTCGAAGCTGGGCTTGAGGCCCATGAGGATCTTGATCGCGTCGGGCACCGAGGGTTCGTTCACGTCGATCTTCTGGAAGCGCCGCGACAGGGCCCGGTCCTTCTCAAAATGTTGACGGAATTCCTTGTAGGTGGTCGATCCCATGCAGCGCAGCTTGCCGCCCTGCAGCGCGGGTTTCAGGAGGTTCGAGGCATCCATCGCCCCGCCACTGGTCGCGCCAGCGCCGATGACGGTGTGGATCTCGTCGATGAAGAGGATCGCGTCGGGGTGATCTTCCAGTTCCTTGACGACCTGCTTCAGCCGTTCCTCGAAGTCGCCGCGATAGCGGGTGCCGGCCAGCAGCGCGCCCATGTCGAGCGAGAATATCGTGGCCTTGGCCAGAACCTCGGGCGTCTCACCATTCACGATCTTCCGGGCCAGGCCTTCGGCGATGGCGGTCTTGCCGACGCCGGGGTCGCCCACCAGAAGCGGGTTGTTCTTGCGGCGGCGGCAGAGGACCTGGATCGCCCGCTCAACCTCAGCTTCGCGACCGATAAGGGGATCAACGTCGCCCTTGCGGGCCTTCACGTTCAGGTCGACGCAGTACTTGGACAGGGCCGATTCCTTGGCCTCTCCAGCCTCGGCCTTGGGGGTTTCCTGCTGGTCTTCCGCGCCCTGGACGGGACGCGCCTCACCATAGGACGGGTCCTTCGCCACGCCATGCGCGATGAAGTTGACCGCGTCGTAGCGGGTCATGTCCTGTTCCTGCAGGAAGTAGGCGGCGTTCGATTCGCGTTCGGCGAAGATCGCGACAAGGACGTTGGCGCCGGTGACTTCGGTGCGGCCCGAGGACTGGACGTGGATCGCGGCGCGCTGGATGACGCGCTGGAAGGCGGCGGTGGGGACGGCCTCAGACCCTTCGACATCGGTGACGAGAGTGGAAAGGTCGTCGTCGATGAAATCGGTCAGGGTCTTGCGGAGTTCGTCGAGATTCACGGCGCAGGCCTTCATCACGCGGGCTGCGTCGGGTTCGTCGATCAGCGCCAGGAGAAGATGTTCCAGCGTGGCGAGTTCGTGACGGCGCGAGTTGGCCAGGGCCAGGGCGCTGTGGATTGCCTGTTCAAGCGTGGTCGAAAACGATGGCACGTTCAGTGCTCCTGTCCTGCAAGTCGGCCGGGCACGAGCGCCCGTACCAACCGTGGCCTCATATGCTTAAAGTTCGGTTTTCTTCCCCGCACTTCAAGCGCAATTTTCCAGATTTTGGGGTTTCCCCCGAAGTCTCACGCCAATTGTGATAGCGGGCGCCTAGAACTTGTCTTTTCTGGCCCGGATTTCGGCGAAAACCGTGGCAGCGTCGGCATCTGGGAGGCCGACGGCTGTCTTCAGCGCGGGCAGATGGGCCCGCAGGTAGGGGTTCGTCGCCAGTTCCTCTTCAAGCGGAACCGGGACGGTCGGAATGCCTTTGGCGCGTTTGGCCGCCACCTCGGATAAACTAGAGATAAGCCGGGGATTGTCGGGTTCAAGGGTCGCGGCAAAGCGCAGGTTCGAGGCGGTGTATTCGTGGCCTGAACAGATGAGGGTGTCCGGGGGCAAAGCGGCAAGTTTCGTGAGGCTTTGGTGCATCTGGGACGGGCTGCCTTCGAAGAGCCTGCCGCAGCCGCCGGACATCAGGCTGTCGGCGGTGAAGGCGAGTTTGGACTGGGGGAAGTGGAAGGCGATGTGGCCCAGCGTGTGGCCGGGCACTTCGATGACACGGGCGGATTCGCGGCCGATGGTGAAGCTGTCGTGTTCGGTGAGCGGCAGGTCGAGGCGGGGCAGCCGGTGGGCGTCGGCGGCGGCGCCGAGGACCATTGCCTTGGTCGCGGCGCGAAGGGCCTCGACCCCCTGGATGTGGTCGTCGTGGTGGTGGGTGATCAGGATGTCGCTCAGCCGCCACTGGTGGGCTTCGAGGGCTGCGAGGATGGGGCCGGGCTCGGGCACGTCGATGACGGCGGTCTGGCCGGTCTCGGCGTCATGGATCAGGTAGGCGTAGTTGTCGGCAAGGCAGGGGATGGTGACGAGTTCAAGCGGCATGGTTTTTCGGCCCCCGAGTGGCTAGGTTGGGGGCAGCCTGACCGGAAGGACGCGCGCCCGCAATGCACCTTGATGTGCTGGACCTGAGGAATTTCTACTATCGCACCCAGCTGGGCCGGGTGGCGCAGCGGGCGATCCGGGATCAGGTCGTGCGGCTCTGGCCGCCGCAATCGGGCGAGACGGTGGTGGGGTTCGGCTTTGCGGTGCCGCTGTTGCGCCCCTACCTGGCCGAAGCTCGGCGGGTCATCGGGCTGATGCCGGGGCCGCAGGGGGTGATGCCCTGGCCTGCCGGGATGGAGAATGTCAGCGTCCTTTGCGAGGACACGGCCTGGCCTGTCCCGACGGGGCTGGTGGACCGGCTGGTGCTGATGCATGGGCTGGAGACGTCCGAAAACCCCTCGGCGGTGCTGGAGGAATCGGCTCGGGTGCTGGGGCCAGGTGGCCGCGCGCTGTTCATCGTGCCGAACCGGGGTGGCCTGTGGTCGCGGCGGGATGCGACCCCGTTTGGCTTCGGGCGGCCCTATTCGGTGGCGCAGCTTGAGGCGCAGCTGAAACGGCATGGGTTCACTCCGGAACGCAGCTGTTCCGTGCTGTTCGCACCGCCCTCCGGCACGCGGTTCTGGCTGCGGTCGGCGGACTTCTGGGAAGGCTTCGGGCGGCGAATGCCCTGGCTGGCCGGGGGTGTGCTGATGGTCGAGGCGTCCAAGCAGGTCTACGCCCCCACGCAAGGCGGCCTGCGCGCGGCGGTGAAAAAGCCGCTACGGGTGCTGGAGGGCGTCGGCAAGGGTGCGCCAGAGCCCGCGCTGAACCGCGAGACCTGGTCGCGCTGACGGGACAGGCCGCGCCTGGGCGGTACCAGCGACAAAGTGGCAGGGGACCGCGTTCAGAATCCCTCACGAAACGGCGAGC
>JBJTSJ010000230.1:0-3533 GCA_046076605.1 Tabrizicola sp. | reverse complement strand
CACCGGGTCGACACATTCGTGCGGCGTCGCCCCATGCCCGCCCTTGCCGGTGATCTTCAATGTGGCCGTGTCCACCGACGCCATCGGCGGCCCCGGCGTGGTGTGAAAATGCCCGAACGGCACGTTCGGCGCGTTGTGGATGCCGTAGACCTGCCCGATGTCAAAGCGGTCCATGATGCCTTCCTGCACCATGACCTGACCGCCGCCGCCATCCTCCTCGGCCGGCTGGAAGATCAGCGCCACGGTGCCCTTGAAGTTCCGCGTCTCCGCCAGGTATTTCGCCGCACCCAAGAGCATCGTGACATGGCCGTCATGGCCGCATGCATGCATCTTGCCCTTCTCGACGCTGGCATAGGGCGCCCCGGTCAGCTCTTCGATCGGCAGCGCATCCATATCGGCGCGCAGGCCGATGACCGGCCCCGGAACCCGGCCCTTGATCAGCGCCACGATCCCGGTCTTGGCGATCCCTTCGTGGATCTCGTCCACCCCGATCTCGCGCAGCCGCTCGACGATCCAGGCCGCAGTCTGCTGACACTCGAACGCCAGTTCCGGATGCTGATGCAGATACCGACGCCAGCCTTTCATCTCTTCGGCGTATGAGGCGATGCGGTTCAGAACGGGCATGACGGACTCCTTCCCAGGGTCCTTTGATCAAATCGCAAATCCCCAGGACCCGCAATGCCGGGAAACCACACCACTGGCCATTTTCGCCGCCATTCTTTGTGAGACACCATTGCATCAATCCGGGCAAATCTCTGCACTGGCCGGGCTTCAACGCTCTCGAAACGCCCTTTTTTTCTATCAAACGTCTAACCAGACAGGAGCATGACGTTGAAACCTCACCTTGTCCCAGCTTTCCTCACCTCACTTTGCCTTGCCCCGATTGCACAGGCTGGCGGGCCGACACTTGTTGCAGACGATCCGGTTCCGACCGCAACAGAAACGCCCATGGCGTCGTCAGACTGGTCCGGCCCCTATGCCGGTTTAAGCTACGGTCGAACGACGGCCGACATCACATTCCCATCGGGTCGCTTCAATTTCGGCGATGGCCAGAGTTCGGGGGTCTACGCTGGATATCTCTGGCAACGCGGCACGCTGGTCTACGGTGCCGAGCTTGCGTACGGGTCAGTCTCCGGTTCCAGCATCGTCGGCTTCCCGCTGGATACGATCACGTCCAGCCTTGATCTGAAAGCTCGCGTCGGAGCTGCGGCGAACAAGGCTTTGATCTACGGGGTGCTTGGCTATTCGCAGGTCGACTACGAAGACACCACGATCCCACCGCCGCGCGCGATCGATCTGGACGGCTTGGCCTTCGGGATTGGCGCAGAATTCATGGTGTCCGAACGAATGACCTTGGGCCTCGAATACCTTAAGCGCAAAGGGTCCGGCACCGCTTCGGACAATCCGGCCATCACGGCCGAGTCCAATTTCGGAACTCTTGGCCTGCGCCTTGGTCTGTCCTTCTGACCTGGCCTTGTGGCTTCTGCAGGTCTGAGTCTAGTCTCTGGCCATCCTCGGCCAGAGACCCATGACAATATCCACCCCCCTCCCCGCCTCCGGCATCAACCGGCTTCTCGCCATCATGGCCGCCTTGCGCGACCCGCAGTCCGGCTGCCCCTGGGACTTGGAGCAAAGCTTCACCACCATCGCCCCCTACACGCTGGAGGAAGCCCACGAAGTCGCCGATGCCATCGACCGCCAGGCCTGGGGAGAGCTGAAGGGTGAACTGGGCGATCTCCTCTTCCAGACCGTCTACCATTCGCAGATGGCCGCCGAGGCCGGGCATTTCACATTTGCCGAGGTGGTCGAGACGATCTCCACCAAGATGATAGCGCGCCACCCCCACGTCTTTGGCGACGCCTCGCGCGACAAGACAGCCGAACAGCAGACCCGCGACTGGGAGGCACAGAAGGCAAAGGAACGCGGAACCGCCCGCACCCTCGACGGCATCGCCCAGTCCCTCCCCGCCCTCACCCGCGCGCTGAAACTGCAGAACCGCGCCGCCCGCGTCGGTTTCGACTGGCCCTCGACCGGCGAGGTCCTGGACAAACTCGTCGAAGAAGCCCGCGAGGTCGTCGAGGCCCGCGACACCCTGACCCACGCCGCCCTCACCGAGGAAATCGGCGATCTCCTCTTCGTGATGGCCAACCTCGCCCGCCACCTGAAGGTCGACCCCGAAGTCGCCCTGCGCGCCGCCAACCAGAAGTTCACCCGCCGCTTTGCAAGGATCGAGGACTGGCTTGCCGAACAGGGCAAGACACCGGCCGACAGCGACCTGGCCGAGATGGACGCGCTCTGGAACCGCGCAAAGGCCGAGGACAAGGCCCGCCCCTAGGTTTTCCCTTCTCCAAATATCCCCGCCGTAGGCTCCTCATCCAGCCGCCGCGCGCCACGACAAAAATTCCGACCATTTCACTCAACCATCTTGACCGGTCCGCCGCAACCCGGTTACACCCAGCGCACAAACCTGACTAAAGGACTCAACCATGCTCCGCCTTTCCCCCCTCGCTCTCCTCCTCACCACGACACCCGTCCTCGCTCAGGAAATCAACGTCTACTCACACCGCCAGCCGGAACTGATCCAGCCCCTGGTCGACGCCTTCACCGCCGAGACCGGGATCGCCGTCAATGTGGCCTTCGTCGACAAGGGCATGGCCGAACGCCTGGTGGCCGAGGGCGACCGTTCGCCTGCCGACCTCGTCCTCACCGTCGACATCGCGCGGCTTCTGCAGATCGTCGAGGCCGACGTGGTCCAGCCCGTGCAGTCCGACGTGCTGGAAGCCAACATCCCCGCCGAACTGCGCGACCCGGAAGACAAGTGGTTCGGCCTGACTTCGCGCGCCCGCATCGTCTATGCCTCGAAGGACCGCGTGCAGCCCGGCGAAGTCACCACCTACGAAGACCTCGCCTCGGAGAAATGGAAGGGCCGGATCTGCTCGCGCTCGGGTCTCCACGACTACAACATCGCCCTCCTGGGCGCGATCATCGTCCACCATGACGAGGCCTATGCGACGAAATGGGCCGAGGGCGTGAAGGCCAACCTCGCAAGGAAGCCCGACGGCGGCGACCGCGATCAGGTCAAGGCCATCGCGGCCGGCGAATGCGACATCGCCATCGGCAACACCTATTACATCGGCCAAATGCTGGCAGACCCCGAACAGAAAGCCGCGGCCGAGGCGGTGAACATCGTCTTCCCGACCTTCGAGGCCGGCGGCACCCACCTGAACATCTCGGGCGTCGCGATGACCAAGTCCGCACCCAACAAGGAAAACGCGCTGAAGTTCATGGAATGGCTGTCCTCGGACGCCGCCCAGAAGATCTATGCCGAGACGAACTACGAATTCCCCGTCAAGCCCGGCGTCGAACGGTCCGAACTGGTGAAAAGCTGGGGCGAGTTCACCCCCGACACCACCCCCCTCGCCGACATCGCTGCCGCCCGCGCCACGGCGCTGAAGATCATGGAAACAGTGGATTTCGACGGCTGATCCTGCGGACGGGCAATCCAGTGTAGGTCGGGCTTCAGACCGACTCCC
>JBJTSJ010000229.1:0-8773 GCA_046076605.1 Tabrizicola sp. | reverse complement strand
TCCCTTGACCTTGGCGATGGCCTTGCCCGTCAGGACGCGGATACCTGCGGCGCGGGCGGCGTCCGGGAGGGCCCCGGTGGCGGTGTCGCGGGCGTCGAGGATCGCGGGCACGTCGAGACCTGCGGCTTTCAGCGCCAGCGCGGTCTGGTAGGCAGAGTCGTTGTTGGTGACGACGACGGTGCGGTCACCAGGCGAGACTGCGTAGTTCACCACATAGTCGCGGACCGCAGAGGCGAGCATCACGCCGGGGATGTCGTTGCCGGCGAAAGAAAGCGGGCGTTCAATGGCCCCGGTGGCCGAGACGATCTTGCCCGCGCGGATCCGCCAGAGACGGTGTTTGGGGCGGCCGTCACCAGGTGTGTGGTCGGCCACGCGTTCGTCGGCGAGAACATAGCCGTGGTCATAGACGCCGAAGCCGCAGGTGCGGGTGTGGATGGTGACGGTGTCGCGGGCGGCCAAGTCGGATTCGATGGCCGACAGCCAGGCCTCGACCGGCTTGCCGTCCACCTCGGTCTGATCGACCGGGGCGCGGCCGCCTAGGATCGGATTCTGTTCCAGAACGATGACGCGTTGGCCCGTGTCGGCAGCGGCCTTTGCAGCCTTGAGGCCAGCCACCCCAGCGCCCACCACCAGCACGTCACAGAAGGCATAGGCCTGCTCATAGTGGTCGGCGTCGCCGGTGGTCGGTGCCTTGCCGAGTCCAGCCGAGCGGCGGATGATCGGCTCGAACACATGCTTCCAGAATGGGCGCGGGTGGATGAAGGTCTTGTAGTAGAACCCGGCGGGCAGGAAACGGGCGGCGTAGTTGTTCACAACGCCCACATCGAATTCCAGGCTGGGCCAGTGGTTCTGCGAGGCCGCCTCAAGCCCGTCGAAAAGCTCGGTCGTGGTGGTGCGCTGGTTCGGTTCCAGCCGCGCCCCTGCCCCGAGGTTGACCAGCGCGTTCGGCTCTTCCGGCCCGGAGGCGACGATGCCGCGCGGGCGGTGGTACTTGAAGCTGCGACCCACAAGCATCTGGTCGTTGGCCAAAAGGCCAGCGGCCAGCGTGTCGCCCTGATAGCCACGGAAACGTTTGCCGTCGAAGGAAAACTCGACGGGCGCGGAACGGTTGATCAACCGACCGCCCTTGGCAAGACGCGTGCTCATTTCGGGGCCTTTCCGTCAGGCTGCCAGCCGGGGCGGCGGGCCTGGATCTTCGCGATGATGTCGGCGGGGGGCTCGGAGACTTGCGCGGGGTAGGTTCCGAACACCTCCAATGTGGCGGTGCAGCGGGCGGCGAGGAACCACTTGCCGCAGCCGTAGGTGTGCCGCCAGCGTTCGAAATGGACGCCCTTTGGGTTCTTCCGGTCGAACATGTAGGCCTCGAACTCCTCGGGCGAGGAGCCGGGGCCGAAGCGCTTGAGGTGCGCCTCATAACCGGGCGACAGCTCGGTCTCTTCGGCCTTCACGCCGCAGTAGGGGCATTCGAGGATCAGCATGGCGGATGTTCCGGAAACTGAGGAAAAGTGCAGGTCATTCGTCGTCGTCCTGGATGGCGCCGATGCCCCTGCCGAAGAAGGTCAAAAGCTCTTCCAGCGGGACAGCAAGCCTGCCAGGCGCAAGGCCGACAACCCAGCCTCCAACGAGGAACGGGATGAAGCCAGCGGTGGTCAGCGTCGCAATGCAGCTTGCCTCGACCGGGCTGTCGGGCGCGGTGTGCAGGAGGATCAGCGAGGGATCGAGCGCGGCCAGATCGCAGCAGGAAAGGACCTGTTCCTCGTGCCCACCAGCGTTGACGACTAGAAGCTGGACCGTGTCGATGCCCAGTTCCTCCAGCACGATGTCCATGCGCAGGACGGGAATTTCGGCCTCTTGCACGTCCTCGTCCGGCACGGCGGAACTGGCGATGCGGCGGCGGTCAAGCGACGCGCGCCCGCGCGGAGTGCGGCGGTTGCGGGCATCTGCCGCGGGGGTCAGCGAAAAGATCGGCAGGTTCGCCGAGACGTCGGAAATACCAAGGTTCAGGATGGCAACGCGGTCGCTGTCGTGATGCAGGGCTTCCAACTGGGCAAAGTTTTGCGGCAGGGGCTCGATCAACAGGCCCGACCAGCCATCATTTCGGAAGCGCGGCAGCAGCGGCAGGCCAGTTTCGCCATTGCCCGCGCCAACCTGCAGCACGAAGACGCGGCCTTCATGCCGGTCGTGCAACGCATTGAACAGCATCGCCATGATCGGCGGATTCAGCTTGTGGGACCGCCTGGGGACATAGGGGCCAAGATCACGGATCATCGCCGGACCCTTCGCAGCGCACGCGGACGGCTGCGCCGCGTCGCAGGATGGGGAGGGAGGTGCCGAAGCGCTGGCATCAATGCGCGACCCCGGCTGCAACGGATTCGTCGATGAACTGACCGTCCTTGAACCGCCACATGTTGAAGTCTTCGGCCAAGGGACCCGGTTCGCCCTTGGCCATAAGCTCGGCCATCGCCCAGCCCGAACCGGGGATTGCCTTGAACCCGCCGGTGCCCCAGCCGCAGTTGATGAAGCAGTTGCCCAAGGGCGTCTTCGAAATGATGGGCGAGCGGTCTCCGGTCATATCGACGATCCCGCCCCACTGGCGCAGCATCTTGAGACGGCTGATGATCGGGAAGGTCTCGACCAGGGCGCGGAGGGTTTCATCGATGTGGTGGAAGCTGCCGCGCTGGGTGTAGTTGTTGAACCCGTCGGTGCCGCCGCCGATCACCATCTCGCCCTTGTCGGATTGCGACATATAGCCATGGACCGTGTTGGCCATGACGACCACATCCATGCAGGGCTTGATCGGTTCAGAGACGAGAGCCTGCAGTGCCACCGCCTCGATCGGCAGGCGGAAGCCCGCCATTTCGGCCAGTTGGCCAGAGTGGCCCGCGACGACGATGCCAAGCTTCTTGGTGCCGATGTAGCCCTTGGTCGTCTCGACGCCGGTGACCTGGCCACCTTCCGACCGCACCCCTTTGACTTCGCAGTTCTGGATGATGTGCATGCCCATGGCCGAGCAGGCGCGGGCATAGCCCCAGGCGACGGCATCGTGCCGCCCGGTGCCGCCGCGCGGCTGCCAGAGGGCGCCGAGGACGGGATAGCGCGGGCCGTCGATGTTCAGGATCGGGCACAGCTCCTTCACCCGCTCGCGGCTGATGAATTCGGTCTGCACGCCCTGCAGGGCATTGGCATGGGCGGTGCGCAAGTAGCCGCGGACCTCGTGATGGGTTTGGGCCAGCATCATCACCCCGCGGGGCGAGAACATGACGTTGTAGTTCAGGTCCTGCGACAGGGTCTCGTACAGCGCGCGCGACTTTTCATAGATCGCGGCCGACGGGTCCTGAAGGTAGTTGGAACGGATGATCGTGGTGTTCCGGCCCGTATTGCCGCCACCCAGCCAGCCCTTTTCGATGATGGCGACATTGGTGATGCCGAAGTTCTTGCCGAGGTAATAGGCGGTGGCGAGGCCATGCCCCCCTGCCCCCACGATGATCGCGTCATAGGACGCTTTTGGCTCGGGCGAGGCCCAGGCCCGTTCCCAGCCCATGTGGTAGCGAACTGCTTCACGGGCGATGGCAAAGACCGAATAGCGCTTCATCGGGGCCTCTTGTGGGACGTGGGCTGCCAGAGGGATCCGGCTGCTATGTCTTGGATGAGATGTGGGTTATAGCCACACCCACCTGCGGCACAATCGGGAAAATTGCGACATGGTCGCGACGGTTCCTGCGGGTGGGCGATCACGGTCCGGTGCTGCGGCCGAATGCCCCTTTCTTGGGCGCGGCGAAACGACTATGTCGGGGCGGACAATTAGGGGTTAGTGGCGGGCAATGTCGGGCGGGCTGTTCTGGGCGGTGGCGGCGGCACTTGCCGCACTTGTCGCATCGGTACTGATCGGGGCGTTGCGCCGATCAGCCGTGGCGGGCGAAGCGCCAAATGCCGATCTGTCCGTCTATCGCGACCAGTTGGCCGAGGTCGACCGCGACCTGGAACGTGGCACAATTGGCCCGGATGAGGCCGTCCGGCTCCGGGCCGAGATTGGCAAGCGCGTGCTGGATGCCGACAAGGCGCGCAGCGGCGACGCGAGGGGCGCTGGTTCGACGGGGCGCAGGGCGACGATCTCGACGTTGATCCTTGCATTGACCCTGCCGGGTGCGCTGATCGTCTATTGGGTGCTGGGGGCGCCGGGCTATCCGGACATGGCGCTTCAGCCGCGGCTTGCGGCGCTGGATGCGGGCATCGCGAGCCGTCCATCGCAAGAGGCCGAGTTGCAGACCCTGGGACGGGCGCGGGATACGGCACTCGATGAAACGCTTGCAGCCGAGCTTGGCCAGGTGTCCGACCCCGAAATCCTGCGCAACCGATTCCGCACAGCTTTCGAGGCTGGCACCTTGCAAGAGGCGGTGCGCGTGCAGGAACGGCTTCTGGCGATGCTGGGCGACAAGGCGGGGTCCGCCGATCAGGCCAATCTGGCGCTGGCGCTGGTGGCGGAGGCGGACGGCTATGTCTCGCCCGAGGCCGAAGTGGCACTGCGGGCCAGCTTGCAGGCCGACATGTCGAACGAATTGGCGCGCTATCTGGTGGGAGAGATGTTCCTGCAGGGCGGTCGCTTCGACCAGGCCTTCCGCTTCTGGCGGCCCCTGGCCGAGGGCGGCAATCCCGAAGCGCCCTGGACCGCCTCGATCCGCGAGCGCATCGGTGACGTGGCCGAACTGGCCGGCATCCGCTATGCCGCGCCCGAAGCGCCCAAGGGGCCGACGTCCGAGGACATGGCCGCCGCGGGCGAGATGACCCCGGAAGAGCGGCAGGCGATGATCGAGGGGATGGTCACGCAACTGTCCGATCGTCTGGCGACCGAGGGGGGTTCGGTCGAGGAATGGAACCGGCTGATCCGGTCGTTGGCCATCCTGGAACGTCTTCCCGAAGCGCAGAAGATCTATGACGAGGCCAAGGCCAAGTTCGAGGGGCGGCCGGCAGAACTGTCCTTCCTGCGGCTGGCGGCGGTGGAAAGCGGGTTGAACCCGTGATCTGCGTCGGCATCGAGGACTTCCTGGCCGCCCTGCCCCCGAACCGGGCGATTGCGGGCCTGGACCTGGGGACCGCGACCATCGGCGTAGCGCTGTCAGACCTGCGCAGGCAGGTGGCCACCCCCATCGAGGTGATCCGGCGCGAGAAGTTCACCATCGACGCGGGGCGGCTTCTGGCTCTGCTGGAGGCGCGGGCGGCAGCTGGGATCGTGCTGGGCCTGCCGTTGAACATGGACGGCTCGGCAGGTCCGCGCGTGCAATCGACACAGGCTTTTGCGCGGAACTTGGAGAAGCTGACTGAACTGCCCATCTGCTACTGGGATGAAAGGTTGTCGACCGTTGCGGCTGAAAGGGCACTGTTGGAGGCGGATACGTCAAGAAAACGTCGCAAAGAGGTGATCGATCAGGTCGCGGCGGGCTATATCCTGCAAGGCGCGCTGGATCGGATGGCGCATATTGGGCAAGGATGAGCCGGTGAAGGACGACGTCTGGAAACGTGACGAGATCGCCTCGCCTTGCGTGAAGCTGTGCGTGGTGCATCCCGAGGAGCGCATCTGCGTTGGCTGCTACCGGTCAATCGACGAGATCAGCCGATGGTCACGCTTCACCCATGAGGAGCGCGCAGCCCTGATGGCCGAACTGCCGTCGCGTGCGTCGCGGCTGCAGAAGCGCCGGGGGGGCCGTCAGGCCAGGCTCGACCGCTAGCCAAGCGGTGCGCCTTGCGGCGCAAGTCTTTCAGGGGGCCTGCGCGGGACTTCGCCCGCTTGTCGTCCGATGGGGGATTCACCCCCAACCCCCCAGAGTATTTGGGAAATGGGCAAGATCAGGGGACGGTCAGCCACTCATGCACGGTCGCAAGCTGCGGGCGGAAGTAGGCGATCATCCGGCCTTCGGGCGGAGCGGTGTCGTCGGCTTTCCAGCGCGCGACGCCGTGCAGGGTCAGGCGGTGGAGAAGCGTGGCCTCTCCGGGTCTTGCGGGCAGTTCAATCCGGCGACAGGTGGCGAAGACGTCGCGCCGGGCCTGCTGGTAGGCATCGGTGATATCGATGTCGCCCCAGAGGCTGGGCGGATGCGGCCGCAGCACTTCCAGAAATGCCGCGCGGAGGACTTCGTGGCTGCCCTCCCAGACGGTCAAGGGAGAGGCCTGCGTGTCGTTCAGTGGCAGGCCCAGGATCCAGGCGTGGGGTTCCTTGACCATGCGGCACCTGTCGGGTCCGACGGGCAGAAGTCCGTCAAGGTGCGCGGCATCGCGGTCGCGGCGGAAAGCGAAGGCGCCGGGAGATTCCTCCGCGGAAGGCTGAGGGTAGCCCGCGCGGATGACGGAAAGCTGGGCGCGATGCAAAGGCCCGCGCGGCAGGGGAAGGACGCCCCAGGGGAAGGGCGTGCCATTGATCGCGCCGTCCGGCGTATTCGGCAGCGCGTCGACCCCCACGAACCAGGTGCCGCCGCAGCGCCAGGTCTCGGTCGTGGTCGCGAGATGATCAAGCGCCATGCGGCGTGCGGATTCGGCCCAGGCGGCAAGGGCCGGGTGGGGCCCGATCCTTTGCCAGCCTTGCGCTACCACCCGAGAACCTTGCGCAGCATGTTCAGCGCAACAAGCGTCAGGAAGATCGCAAAGGCGCGCTTCAGGGGTTTGGGGTTCATTGCATGCGCCAGACGCACGCCCAAGGGCGTGGTCATCAGCGTGGTACCGATGACAACGAGGAAGGCCGGCAGGTTGACCGCGCCGATAGTATAGGGTGGCGCCTCGGCCACCGGCAGGAACAGGAAGCCCAGGACCGCGGGGACCGCGATCAGGATGCCAAAGCCCGAGGCCGTGGCGACTGCGCGGTGGATCGGCAGTCCGTAGAGCGTCATCAGCGGCACGCCGAAGGTGCCGCCACCGATTCCCATCATCGCCGAGAAAAGGCCGACCGCCCCTGCCCAAAGGCTGCGGACGGGCTGGCCGGGCATCGCCTCGCCCAGCCGCCAGTGGTCGCGGCCGAACGCCATCCAGAGCCCGGCCAGACCGGCCAGCGCGCCGAACACAGCCTGCAGCGTCGTCGAGGAGACCTGCCCCGCCACAAAGGTGCCGATGGCGGCCGAGATCACCAGGGTTGGCCCCCAGGACTTCAGCACCTCCCAGTCGACCGCGCCCTTGCGGTTATGCGCCGACACGGACCGAAGCGAGGTGATGACAATCGTGGCCATCGAGGTCGCGACGCAGATTTGCATCAAGTGATCGCCGCCATAGCCGAGGTGACCGAAGGCATAGAAGAAGGCAGGGACCAGCACGATCCCTCCGCCGACGCCAAGAAGCCCGCCGACCACGCCTGCGAAGGCGCCTATCACCACAAGGGCGGCAAGCATTGGTAGAAGGACAGAAAGTTCAGGCATGGGGCACCGCCGATCGCTTGTCTGCCGGACATATCCCGTGGCGGCGGTCCCTGCCAGTGTCGAAGCGACCGTGAGGGCCGCCTTCCCGTCGTCTTGTATGGGATACAATAACCCGTCTGGCGCAGAAAGATACCAAGTGGTATGCAGCCAGCCTGTTTCAGGAGAGCCTTCATGCAACGCACCCTTTCCCTGACCCTCATGTCCGTCATTCTGGGACTAGTCGCTGCGGTGGGCCCCTTTGCCATCGACATGTATCTGCCCGCGATGCCCGAGATCGGGCGCGACCTCGGCTCGGACCAGCAAGCAGTGCAATGGACCATCGTGGGGTATTTCATCACCTTTGGCCTCGCGCAGCTGGAGTATGGGCCCTGGGCCGACCAGGCGGGGCGGAAGCCGCCGCTTTATGCAGGGCTTGCGCTGTTCATCATTGGTACGGTGATCTGCGCGCTTGCACCCTCAATCGGCTGGCTGATCGCCGGGCGCATGGTGCAGGGTCTGGGCGGGGCGGCCAACATGGTGGTGCTGCGGGCGGTGATCCGCGACCTGGCAACCGGGCCGCAAGCAACACGGATGATGTCGACGATCATGATCGTGATCGCGGTGTCGCCGCTGCTGGCGCCCCTTTCAGGCGCTGGATTGTTGACCCTGGGGGACTGGCGGCTGATTTTCTGGGCGCTGCTGGGCGCGGCGATCCTGAGTTTCTTCCTGATCCATTTCGCCCTGCCTGAGACACTGACCGATACCAACCGTCAGCGGTTCGACCTGGTCAGCACTCTGGCGGGCACCAAAGTGCTGCTGGCTGACCGCGGCTTCATGGTGATGACCTTCCTTGCGGGTTTTGCTTTCGCGAGCTTCTTCGTCTTCATCGCCAGCGCCTCGTTCGTCTACTGGCAAGAGTTCGGGCTGACGCCCACCCAGTTCTCATTCGCCTTCGCCGTCAATGCGATCGGCTTCTTCGCTGCCTCACAGTTCGCCTCGCCCCTGTCGCAGCGGCTGGGGACCCTGCGGATGATCGCGGGCGCGACGGTCGGTTTTGCGCTGGCGACCTTCGCGGGCTTCGGGATGGCGCTGGCGGGCCAGGCCAGCCTGCCGGTGACAATGAGCACGCTATTCGTGGGCAACATTTTCCTAGGCGTGATCCTGCCCACCGCGCAAGTCCAGGCGCTGGAGGACCATGGCGACATCGCGGGGCTTGCCTCCTCCTTGGGGGGCACGATGCAGATGGTTGCGGCCGGGGTGCTGGTCGCAGCGGCCGGGCCGTTCCTGGACGGGACTGTGACCCCGATGCTGGGGGCAATTGCCGCCTGCGGGCTGATCGCGCTGGTCCTGTCGCGGCTGATCCCGCGTCAGGCGGCCTTGGCCTGAAGCTCGGCCAGGGC
>JBJTSJ010000228.1:0-2804 GCA_046076605.1 Tabrizicola sp. | reverse complement strand
CACCCGGGGCCGGAGCAGGGATCGGCGCTTCGGTGAAGGCAATCCTGTCGGGGCTGTCGCTTTTGATGCAGGTGACTTCGGTAGCCACGCCTGTCGCCGATATCGCCCGCGGGGTGTTCGGCATGGCGCTTCTGGCGGCGCTGGCACTGGCGATGGGCGCGATCCGCGAGCGTGACATCCCGCGCCACCGGGTCTGGATGATCCGGTCCTATGCGGTCGGCATGGGGCTGGGGGTGGTCGGGCTGGTGTTCTTCCCGATCTACCTCGTGACCGGTCGGCCGCCGATGGGCCTTGGCGCGGACCTGCTGTTCGTCGGCTCATGGCTGATGTCCATCACTGCGGGAGAGCTGGTCATCCGCCGCATGGCGCGCCCGGCCGAACGCGTGCCGGCATGACCAGGGTATCCGAAAACTGGTCGCGCCCGACAGCACTCCGAAGCGAGGTCCTGATGCACCACCGCATGTCTGCCATGGTTCGCCTGTTTCAAAGGCCGATCCCGCTTGTGCTCGGGCTGGCCTTCTGCAGCGCCATCCCCGTCCTTGTCGCGCTGATCCGCGTTGTCGAGGTCCTTGTGGGCAGCTACCCGGCCGAAAGTGCCCGCCTGGCAGTGGCCCCCGTTTCCTGGATTGCCCATGCCCTGGCCGGGGTGGCCTTCGGGATTACCGGCCCCTTGCAGTTCGCGCTTGCCCTGCAGCGGAGGTTCGGCAGGTTGTACCGCCTGTCGGGACGCGTCTTTCTGGCCTCGGGCGCGCTGCTTGGTCTCTCGGGCCTGTCGCTTCTGGCTCAGGTGCAGCTGCAAAGCACCGACCTTCTCGCCCTGGCCCGGGGTGTCTTCGGCCTGGCGCTGCTTGTGGCTCTTGCCCTTGGCCTGACGGCGATCCTTGACCGGGACCTGCCCCGCCACCGCGCCTGGGCGATCCGCGCCTACTCCATCGGCATGGGGTCGGGGACGGTGTGGATCCCACTCTTGCCGATTGGACTGATCACCGGCTCCGAGTTGACCGGCCTGCCGATGGACCTGGTGTTCGTCGGCTGGTGGGTCCTGACCATCGCTGCGGCCGAGGTCATTGTTCGCCAACCGACCCGAGTTGCCCCCCGGAGGCCCGCATGAAGATCGCCCGCTACACCGCCTATGGCGGCCCCGACACGATTGCCTTCACCGAAGCGCCGATCCCTGCTCCGGCCCCGGGTGAGTTGCTGGTCCGTGTCCACGCTGCCCCGGTCTCTGCCGGGGACGCCCGGCTGCGATCCGGCAAGGTGCCGCGTGGGTTGCAGCTGATGCTGCGGCTGGCCATCGGCTGGCGCAGGCCCCGGGTGGCTCCGGGCTGGGCCTTTTCGGGCGAGATTGCAGGATTGGGCGCCGGGGTGACGGGATTTGCCATGGGCCAGCGGGTCTTTGGCCTGACCGGGTTCAAGGGCGGCTCGCACCGCGAGTATCTGGTGATCCGCGCCGATGGCCCTCTGCTGCCCTTGCCGGAGAGCCTGAGTTTCCAAGCGGGCGCGGCCTTCTTCTTTGGCGGGCTGACGGCGGCCCATTTCCTGATCGACCGCGCGAAGCTTGCATCGGGCGAACGGCTCCTGGTCGCGGGTGCAACCGGGGCGGTCGGCGGTGCGGCGGTGCAGATCGGGCGGCATCTGGGTGCCCGGGTCAGCGCCACCGCCTCGCCGGCCAATCACGCGCTGGCCCGCAGTCTTGGCGCGAAGGAGGTCACCGACTACCGCGTCGGGCCGCCCGCTGGCCCGCATGACGTGATCCTAGACGTGATGGGCAGGCTCGGCTGGGCGGGGGCGCGGCCACTGCTTGCTCCGGGCGGCCGCTACATCCAGATCACCGCCGACCTTTGGCAGATGCTGGGTGCCAGCCTGCGGCCAAGGCGCGACGGGCGGCGGATCATCGTCGGCACCAACTCCGAAGACCTGGCGTCGATGCAGCGCCTTGTCGCCCTGCATGAGGCAGGGGGCTACACCCCGGTGATTGGCCCGGTCCTGCCCTTTGATCAGCTTGCCCGCGCGCATGCGATTGCCGAAAGCTTCCACAAGCCCGGCAATCTGGTGGTGATGATGTAAGTCTTAGAACCGCTGCGGCGCTTCGGGCTTGTTCTGGACCACGTCCTCGATGGCGGCCATGACGTCCGGCGTCAGCTTTGCCTTGTGGTCCAGCGCCTTGAGGTTGTCGTGCAACTGCTCCAGCCGCGAGGCCCCCAGGATAACCGTCGACACCCGCGGGTTCGCTAGGCACCACAACAGCGCGAGATGGTGGATCGGCATCCCCGTCCCCTCGGCGATCTTGGCCAGCGCCTTAACCTGCTCCACCCGCCGCCGCCCCTTCGGCCCCGCGATGATGTCGCGCAGCCACTCATACCCCGGCAGCGCCGCCCGGCTGTCCTGCGGGATGCCGTCGTTGTACTTGCCGGTCAGGAGGCCCGAAGCCAGCGGCGACCAGATCGTCGTCCCCAGCCCGTAGGTGTCATAGATCGGCGCATAGTCGCGTTCGACCTTGTCACGCTCGAACAGGTTGTACTGCGGCTGCTCCATCGTCGGCGGGGTCAGCCCGTCGTGCCGCGCCACCAGATGCGCCTCGGTGATCTGCTGGCCCGACCACTCGGATGTGCCCCAGTACAGGACCTTGCCCTGCAGGATCAGGTTGTGCATTGCCCGGACCGTCTCTTCGATCGGCGTGTCGATGTCGGGGCGGTGGCAGAAGTAAAGGTCGAGGTGATCGACCCGCAGCCGCTTCAGCGCCGCATGGCAGGCCTCGGTCACATGCTTGGCCGAGAGGCCGCGCTGCGTGGGCTTTTCGCCAC
>JBJTSJ010000227.1:0-11862 GCA_046076605.1 Tabrizicola sp. | reverse complement strand
AAGGCGCGCTGGCCTTTGCGGGCGACGGGATCAACGACGCCCCCGCGCTGGCCGAGGCCGACGTGGGCATCGCGATGGGCACCGGCACCAACGTGGCCATCGAGGCGGCGGATGTGGTGCTCGTCTCAGGCCGCCTGCCGGCGCTGGCCGATGCGATCAGCCTGAGCCGTGCGACGATGCGCAATATCCGGCAGAACCTGTTCTGGGCCTTCGCCTACAACGCCGCCCTGATCCCGGTGGCGGCGGGGGTCCTCTATCCGGCCTTCGGCATCCTTCTGTCCCCCGTCCTTGCCGCCGGGGCGATGGCCCTGTCTTCGGTCTTTGTCGTGACCAACGCCCTCCGCCTGAAACGCCATGGAGCCCGCGCATGATGAACATCGGTGAAGCCTCTGCCGCCAGCGGTGTCTCTGCCAAGATGATCCGCTATTACGAAGAAACCGGCCTGATCCCCGCCGCCGGGCGGACCGGGTCGGGCTATCGCACCTATGGCCCCAAGGAGGTGCAGATCCTGCGCTTTGTGCGCCGGGCGCGGGACCTGGGGTTCCCCATGGAAAAGGTCGCGGACCTGCTGGCGCTGTGGCGCGACCGCGACCGGGCCAGCGCCGACGTCAAGCGGCTGGCGCAGGACCAGATCGACACGCTCGACCAGCGCATCCGCGAGATGGAGGCGATGAAGGCCACGCTGACCCATCTGGTGCATTGCTGCGCCGGGGATGACCGGCCGGATTGTCCGATCCTGGAGGATTTTGGCGGCCACTCGCCCGCCCCGTCCCGGGCGCAGTGAACGGCTTGCGCAGGGTTGCAGGCCGGGCCAAGCTTGGCCTGCAACGCAAGGACCGACGCGCATGACCCACCAGATCTCTGCCCAAGGCATCCGCTTTGACTTCCAGCCCCGCGGCGGGGTGGTGGACGGGTTGACGGTGACCGACGCCGGGCAGGACATCGCGCCATTGCACCGCGCGCCCTGGGGCAGGGACGAGGTTCCCGCCGACGCTCCGCCGCATCAGGCCTGGCTTGCCGGGGATTTCCTGGCGGCGCCGATGGGGGCCAGGGACCCGGGACCGCATGACTTGCACGGGCTGCCGGCTAATGGCGACTGGCAGGTCGTGACGTCCACTCCCGGCACTCTGCGCGCGATGCTGTCTGGCGCGGTGAACGGGGCGACCGTGGTCAAGGAACTGTCGGTGACGGACGGCCACCCCTTCGTCTACCAGCGCCACCTGTTCATCGGGGGCCTTGGCGCGCTGCCGGTCGCGAACCACGCGATGGTGTCGGTGCCGAACGGGGCGAAGCTGTCCTTCTCGCGCAAGCGGTGGTGGGAGACGCTGGCCACCCCCTTGGAGACCACGCGCGGCCGATCCTGCCTGGCCTATCCGCGCCGGGCCGAAGACGCGGCCGAGTTTCCGGGGGCGGATGGCGGGGTGGTGAACCTGCACCGCTACCCTTGGGGCGAGCGCCATGAAGATTTCGTCGCCGGGATCGAGGACCCTGCCTCGCGCCTCGGCTGGACTGCCGTCGTCCGCCCTGCGGAGGGCGACCTGTTCCTGTCCCTGCGCAACCCGGCGATGCTGCCGATGACCATGCTCTGGCATTCGAATGGCGGGCGCGACTATGCGCCGTGGAATGGGCGGCACAAGGGCTGCCTCGGGGTCGAGGAAGGCGCGGCGCTGCCGATGCTGGGGCTGTCGTCCAAGGAAACCCCCGACCCCCTGTCCGCCGCCGGTCAGCCGCCCTTGGTCCGGCTAGACCCGCAGGGCACCGTCGAGGTGCGCCACGTCATCGGCGCCATCGCCTGGCCCGAAGGGCAGTCGGTGGCGGGGGTGATGCTGGAGGGCGATGTGCTGACCATCACCGGCGACTGGGGCGCCGAACGCAAGGTGCCTCTGCGCGGGTCCTGGTTGGGCGGGACGGCCCCCGCGCCAAGTGCGCCGAAGAAGCCTGCGCTCGACTGGGACCTGTAGCTATTCGCTGAAGCCCGGCTTCTGCGCCCAGGCCCAGGCATCGCCGATCATCTGGCGCAGGGTGGACCGTTCCGGCTCACACCCCAGCTCCTGGATCGCGTGGGTCGAGGACGACACCAGCGCCGCAGCGTCCCCCGGACGCCGGTCGCCGATCACCACCGGCACTTCGCGGTTGGTGACCATCCGGCTCGCCTCGATCACCTCGCGCACCGAAAAGCCGCGTCCGGTACCCAGGCAGAACACCCCGTTCCCCTGCCCTGCTAACAGGCGCTGCACCCCCAGCACATGCGCATCGGCGAGGTCCGAGACATGGACATAGTCGCGCACACAGGTGCCGTCGGGCGTTGGGTAGTCGGTGCCGAAGACCGTCAGCGCCGGGCGCTTGCCTGCGACCGCGTCCAGCATCAGCGGGATCAGGTGCGTCTCGGGCACGTGCTGTTCGCCGATCTCGCCCTCAGGATCAGCGCCGGCCACGTTGAAATATCGAAAGATCACATGCGAAATTCCGGCCGAAACGCCGAAGTCGCACAGCATTTGTTCAATTGCCAGTTTCGAGCCGCCATAGGCGTTGATCGGCCGCTGCGGGGTGTCCTCGGTCAGAAGAACCCCGTCCTGGTCGCCATAGGTCGCGCAGGTCGAGGAGAAGACAAAGTTCCGGACACCCGCTGCGGCGCAGGCCTCTAGCAGGTTCAGCGCGCCGGTGACATTGACCCGCCAATACTTTCCGGGGTCCTTCATCGACTCGCCCACCAGCGACAGCGCGGCGAAGTGCATCACGGCAACGGGGCGATGTTCGGCCAACGCCGCGTCGATCTGCGCCCGGTCCATCAGGTCGCCCTTGACCAGCGGCCCCCATTTCACCGCCCCCGACCAGCCAGTGGACAGGTTGTCGAACACCACCGGCTGGAACCCCGCCCGCGCCAGCGCCTTGCAGGCATGCGCGCCGATATAGCCCGCGCCGCCGGTCACCAGGATTTTCTGTGTCATCGCACGCCACCCACCAGGTCCTGCCGAGGTTTGAATCGAAAGCCCTGCAGTTGTCCAGCGCATTCCCGCGCCGTGACAGGGGCCGTCACACCAGCAGCAGGTCGGGAAGTGCGAGTGTCAGGCCTTCATCCAGGCTGAAGAGTGCAACCGCATTCGTCGTGTCGCCACCGTCCAGATCCATGAACAGGGCGCGGAAATTGGTGTCGAAGAACAGGACGGGCGAGGTGCCGCCAAAGCTGCCCGGCAGCCCCGCGCCGGTCTGCCACATCCCCGCAAGCGTCGCGCCCGCAGCGATGCCAAGTGCGGCACGGTCAAGCACCACCTTGTCGGTCCCGGTGGTGAAATCCAGGAACAGGTCCTCGGCATCCGCAGTCACGATCACGAACTGATCGACCCCCGCTCCGCCGTGATAGACATCGCGCCCCGTGCTGCCGGTCAGCGTGTCATTGCCCCCACCCCCGTCCAGGTGGTCGCTGCCACCCTCGCCGAATAATCGGTCATCCTCGGACCCGCCCCACAGCACGTCGTCATCTGCCCCGCCGTACAGAAGGTCGGCCCCCTCCTGCCCGTACAGCCAGTCGAAACCCGCGCCGCCGAACAGGCTGTCGCTGCCCGATCCGCCGTCCAGGTTGTCGCCCCCGTCGCCGCCGTCCAAGAGGTCAAAGCCTTCCTGACCGAAGAGCGCATCCGTCTCGGTGCCGCCGTACAGCGAATCCTCGCCGAACGAGCCATAAAGCCAGTCGACCCCCTGCCCGCCGTAAAGGACGTCATTGCCAGAGCTGCCATCCAGGTTGTCGCCGCCAGCATCGCCGTAGAGAAGGTCATTGCCAAACTCGCCGAACAGCGCGTCGGTGTCCGCGCCGCCTTCCAGCCGGTCGTCGCCATCGCCGCCGAACAGCCAGTCGACGCCATTGCCACCGAAAAGCCGGTCATTGCCGACCTCGCCCTGCAGCGCATCGCCGCCATCACCGCCGATCAGCGTGTCGTCGCCCGTGCCGCCCCACAGGGCATCGGTCTCGGTCCCGCCGTCCAGGCTGTCGTTGCCGGTATCGCCGTACAGCCAGTCGAACCCGGCCAGTCCCAACAGCGTGTCATTCCCCGCCCCGGCGGCAATCGTGTTGTCCTGGGCATTGCCCGTGGCCATCGAGCTGAGGCCCGAGGTCATCAGCAGGATCTCGACATTCGCGGCCATCGTGTAGGCGGTCAGCGCCGTCTGCACCGTGTCGGTGCCGGCGCCTGCGTTTTCCACCACCACGTCCAGCGCGCTGTCCACGAGGTACAGGTCGTTCCCCAGCCCGCCGTCCAGCTGGTCGTTGCCCGTGCCGCCCTCCAGCCGGTCGTCGCCATCGCCTCCGAACAAGGTGTCGTTGCCCATGTCGCCCAGCAGCGTGTCGTTTTCGCTGTCGCCGTACAAAAGGTCGTTGCCGTCGCCCCCGAGCAGGCTGTCGGCCCCCGCGCCGCCTTCCAGACGATCACTGGCAAGACCCCCTTCCAGCCGGTCGACCCCGTCGCCGCCAAACAGGGTATCGTCGCCCGAGTCGCCCAAGAGAGTGTCATTTTCGCTATCGCCGAACAGAAGATCGTTGCCGTCGCCCCCGATCAGGCTGTCGGTCCCCGTGCCGCCTTCCAGGCGGTCGCTGCCAAGGCCGCCCTCCAGCCGGTCCACCCCGTCGGCGCCCTGCAAGGTGTCATTCCCCGCCCCGCCCACGATCGTGTTGTTCAGGGCGTTGCCGATGCCCGTCGCACTCACCCCCGAGGTCAGCTGCAGGATCTCGATATTGGCGGCCAGAGTGTACGAGGTCGCGGTGGACTGCACCGTATCGCTGCCCGCGCCTGCGTTTTCCACCACCACGTCCAGCGCACTGTCGACCAGGTAGACGTCATTGCCGAGGCCACCCTCCAGCCGGTCGATGCCGGTGCCACCATCCAGCCGGTCGTCCCCGTCGCCGCCGATCAGGGTGTCCAGCCCGTCACCGCCCAAAAGCGTGTCGTTGCCCGCGCCCGTCGTGATCATGTTGTCCTGGGCATTGCCGGTGGCCACTGAACTCAGGGCCGAGGTCATCTGCAGGACCTCAACATGGGCGGCTAGCGTGTGCGTGGTCATCGCCGTCTGGACCGTGTCGTTGCCCGAGGCGGCATTTTCCACCACCACGTCCAGCGCGCTGTCGACCAGGTAGAGGTCGTTCCCCAGCCCGCCTTCGAACCGGTCGTTGCCGGTGCCGCCGTCCAGCCGGTCATCGCCATCGCCGCCGAACAGGGTGTCGTTGCCGATTTCGCCCAAGAGCGTGTCGTTGTCGCCGTCGCCGTACAGAAGATCGTTCCCGTCGCCCGCGATCAGGCTGTCGGTGCCGATGCCGCCATAGATCGTGTCGTTGCCAAGTCCCCCCTCCAGCCGGTCGATCCCGTCGCCGCCCCAAAGCGTGTCAAGGCCGTCGCCCCCCTGCACCGTGTCGTTGCCCGCCCGCCCCTCCAGGCTGTCGTTCCCCGCGCCGCCCATCAGGAGGTTGGCCAGCGCGTCGCCCTGCAGCGTGTCGGCCAAGGCCCCGCCCAAAAGCCCCTCGATCTGGTCGAAGACATCGCCCAGCGCCTCGCCGTTCGACAGGCTGGGCGTGGTCAGGTCGACGCGCACCGCAGTCGTACTTTCGGCGTAGGACGCAATGTCATAGCCCGCCCCGCCGAACAGCGTGTCCGACCCGGTGCCCCCCATGACCGTATCGTCGCCGTCGCCGCCGTACAGCACGTCGTTGCCTGCACGGGACCAGACCTGGTCGTTGCCCTGCAGGCCGAAGATCACGTTCGCCAGGCCATCGCCCACCAGCGTGTCGCCGAAGTTGGAGCCTTCAAGGTTCTCGACCGTCACATAGACATCGGCCGATGCGTCACCGGTGTTCAGCGCCGTTGTGGTGAAATCGGCCCGGACACCGGCAGTCGCATCGGCATAGCTGACCAGGTCGTTGCCGTTGCCGCCTTCCAGCCGGTCGGCCCCGGCACCGCCGATCAGCGTGTCGTCGCCGTCGCCACCATACAGCAGGTCGTTGCCCGTCCCGCCGGACAGAAGGTCATTGCCCGCAAGGCCGCTCAGCGTGTCATTGCCCGCCCCGCCGAACACCTGCTCACCCGCTGCCGAACCCGAGAAGTTGTCCGCGAACCCGGTCAGTATGTAGCCTTCGACCGTGAAGAAGGTGTCGCCCAGCGCATCGCCCAGGTTCAGGCTGGGGGTGACCAGGTCGATGCGCACGGCGGCGGTGGCGGTCTCATAGCTGGCAAGGTCGATGTTGTTGCCGCCCTCCAGCCGGTCGGCACCTTCGCCCCCGACCAGCACGTCATTGCCATCGCCACCATACAGGCTGTCCGCCCCGAGCCGCCCCTCCAGCCGGTCATTGCCAGCAAGGCCGACCAGGTTGTTGGCCTGGTCATCGCCGCCCAGAGTGTCGTTGTAGCCCGACCCCTCCAGGTCCTCGATACCGGTGTAGCTGTCGCCTGCCGCCTCGGCGGTGTTGGCGGCAGGGTTGGCCAGGTCCGCGACCAGGCTGACCAGCGATTCCAGATAGCTGGCGCGGTCGCGCCCGATCCCGCCATCCAGGATATCCGCGCCAAGGCCCCCCAGCAGCGTGTCGTTGCCGTTGCCCCCGATGACCGTGTCATTGCCGGAAGAGCCATTCAGCCGGTCGTTGCCGTCCAGCCCGTCGATCCGATTGGCCAGGGTGTTGCCGGTCAGCGTGTCCGAGAACATGGACCCGATGATGCCTTCGATCGAGATGTAGATCTGGCCGACGGCGATGTTGGTGCTGTGGTTGGCTGCGTCCAGGTTGACGCGGATTCCGGCGGTCGCGCCGGTCAGCATGATGGTGTCGAATCCGGCGCCGCCGACGATCGTGTCGGCGCCGGTCGAGACAAGGAAGATGTCGTCGCCGCTGGTGCCGGTCAGGATGTCGATCTGGCTGGTGCCATAGCGCAGGTTGGCCGGGTCTGGTGGCGTCGGCATCGCATGCCACAGACCGATGAAGTCCGTCAGCTGGAAATGTTCGGGAACCAGCGGCATGCCGTTCGGCGTGACCAGTTCCAGCACCTCGTTGCCATAGGTGATGGTCGCCCCGGTCAGGGTCGCCGTGATGGTCAGCGCGGCCAGCGAATGGATCGGACCCCAGGCCGAAAGGTCAATTCGGTCGATGCCAAACTGATAGTCCGCGATCCGGTCGATCTCGCCGTCAGAGCCCAGCACGAATAGGTCTGCCCCGGCCCCGCCAAAGATCGTGTCCGCGCCGCCACCGTCGGCCAGAATGTCGTCGTCGGCCTCGCCAAGGATCTGTTCCGCGCCATCGCCGCCAATGATCATGTCGGAATGCGCCGTGCCGGTCAGCGTGGCGGCGGACAGCGTGCCGGTCTGGATCGGCGCCAGGGTTCCCGGGTCGATCTGCAGCCGGGTGATCCCGGTGCCTTCGGTGGCGATGAACAGCTCGATCACCCCGCCGACGACCCGGGCTGTCAGGGCGCTGATATTGTCGATCGGCAGGCTCGGACCACCCAGGATCTGCCCGCAGGTGACCAGCCGCCCGTCGGGCATGAGGGTCATGACCAGCAGGCCATCGTCCCCGCCGCCCGCGATGACAAAGGCGCGGTCGCCGATCTGGGCCGTCGCAACGGCCTGGGTGCTTTGGAAGCGGGTATCCAGCGTGTCGATCACGTGATCGGTGACGAACATCGTCCCGTTCGCCTGCAGTCCAACAACGCTGATCGACGAGGATATGGTCGAAGCGACGATCAGATAGGTGACCCCGGCCATCTCGACCACCCGGACCGCAGAGGGGTCGGCGATGCCCAGCCCTTGCGGCACCCCCATCGACGTCATGGCACCCAGGGTCCCGTTTGCCCCGACTGCAAAGGCGCGCACCACATCGGCGTCCAGCGACAGGCTGACCAGAAAGCGCTGCCCGGCCACCGTCACCGGGATCATCGCGCCGATGTCCACCCCGGGATGCGCGGTGTCCAGCACCCGGCTGCCGACCAGGGTCATCGTGCCGTTCGCCGCGACCGAATAGGTGTAGATCGTGCTTTCGTTCATCCGGGCGGCGTAGAAGTAGGTCGTGGCGCCGACCTGCATCACCACTTGTGCCGAGATCGCGCCCGACAGGCTGCCGGACAGCTGGACCGGCGCATTCAGCGCCCCGGTCCCGCTGATGCCATAGGCGCTGACGCCGGCCTGGTTCGCCCCGGTCACGATCAGATGCGTGGCGCCGTTGATCGTCACTGTCTCGATGGTGGCTTCCACCGGCAGCGACGTCCCGGGGGCGACGTACTCCTGGTCCAGGAGCGACAGGCTGGCCCCGACCTCCAGCGCCAGCACGCCACCTCCGGCCCGGGTGGCGGAATACAGGGCGGAATACAGGATCGTCTTGCCGCCCTGGACGACAAGTTCCAGATCGGTGATACCCGATACCATGTTCAACGGCGCAGCCGTGAACGTTTCCACCACCAGAAAGTTGATCACTTCCGGCCCCAGACACACCCAATTACCCAAGGGTGATGATGCCGCGCGATGTCCTAATGTCCGGTGATCCGATCAGGGCGCAATCTGGGCGAATGGTCGGGATTTTCGACAAAGGCCCGCGGATGGCCGGTGATGAACGGGCTAACGCCCGACGCCGACATAGGCGGTAAAGCCCGCCTCGCGGACTTCGGTCGGGTCATAGATGTTGCGCAGGTCGGCCATCTGCGGCACCGCCATCTTGCGGGCAAGCTTCGCCAGGTCCAGACCGCGGAACTCATTCCATTCGGTCAAGAGCACCAGCAGATCGGCGTCGTTCGCCGCCTGATAGGGGTTGTCGATCCACTTGACCCCCGCCAGCAGCGCCTCGCCCTCGTGCCGGCCCTGCGGATCGCAGACCCGCACCTTGGCGCCCGCCCCCACCAACGCCGGAACGATGGTCAGCGAGGGCGCCTCGCGCATGTCATCGGTGTTTGGCTTGAAGGTCACGCCCAGGACTGCGACCGTCTTGTCGCGCAGGGTCCCGCCGCAGATATCGACGATCTTGTCGATCATCCGGCGCTTGACCTCGTCATTGACCTTGATGACCGCCTCGACGATCTGCATCGGCGTGGCATGGTCCTGGCCGATCCGAGCCAAAGCTTTGGTATCCTTTGGAAAACAGCTACCGCCGTAGCCCGGGCCCGCATGCAGGAACTTGTCGCCGATCCGGCCATCCATGCCGATGCCCTTGGCCACCGTCTTCACGTCCGCGCCGACCTTTTCGCACAGCGCGGCGATCTCGTTGATGAAGGTGATCTTGGTCGCCAGGAAGGCGTTGGCCGCGTACTTGATCATCTCGGCGCTTTCGAGGCCCGTGTAAACCATCGGGAACTCGCGCAGGGACAGGGGCCGGTACAACTCGGCCATGACCTTCCGCGCCTTCGGCGTCTCGGCGCCCACCACCACCCGGTCGGGCCGCATGAAATCGTCGATCGCCGCGCCCTCGCGCAGGAATTCGGGGTTCGAGGCGACATCGAACGCCGCCTTCGGATTCGCCGCGCGGATCGCCTCGGCCACCTTGCGGTTGGTGCCCACCGGCACCGTCGACTTGGTCACCACTACGGCATAACCCGTCATCGCCTGGCCGATCTCGGCGGCCGCCGCCATCACATAGGTCAGGTCGGCATGGCCATCCCCGCGCCGGGTCGGCGTGCCGACCGCGATGAAGATTGCCTCGGCCCCGTCCACCGCCGCCGTCAGGTCCGTCGTGAACGACAGCCGCCCGGCACCAGCATTCTTGGCGATCAGCGCCTCCAGCCCGGGCTCGAAGATCGGAACCTCGCCCCGGTTCAACCGGTCGATCTTGGCGGCATCCTTGTCGACGCAGATGACGTCATGGCCAAAGTCGGAAAAGCAGGCGCCCGAGACCAGCCCCACATATCCCGTCCCGATCATCGCAATGCGCATTGAACCGCCCCGCTGAACCTACGCGCCTGTCTATGCAGGGCGCGGCAATGGCTGTCAAACGCCGCAACGCAGCCCGACCGGGGCAAATGGCCCGGGGCCCACCGCTTGCGGCAGGCCCCCTTTGGCATGTCTTACGCCGGGTCCGGCTGCGGAAACCGCGCCTTGACCTCGGCCACCGCGGCCAGCCAGTCGGCCTTCTCCGCCTCGCCGCGCTGCCAGCGGAAGAACACCGGATCGGCCTCGGCGGCCAGCGCCAGGCGCAGGGCCTCGTCGCGCGCCGACAACGCCGCCTGGTATTCTGCCTCGCGCTGTGCCGCGATCTCTTCCGGCGTGGGCTCGACCTCGGCCGGCGGCGTCCGCTCAACCCACTTGCCACGCGATGTCCGGCGGTGGGCCGCCAGGAACTCGATCGACAGGTCATCGACCGGCTCACTGCCCTCGCGCGGCTCGCTGCCGATCCAGCCGGGGATGCCGTCCTTGGTGAACAGGATGTGCAGCGTCATGTCAGTAATCCGTCTCGATGACCAGCGACCTGACCCCGATGCCGACGACAGACGATACGCCCCCGACGCTCATATAGGCATATGCACTCAAAGCGGTGTTCGTGCCGGGCAGGTCAGTGGTAACGGTGCCCGTCGCCACATCGCCGGTCTCGGCATCGCGCACCAGGTACGACAGGCTTTGCGTCGTGCCCGATGGGGACCACAGCTGCAGCTCGTAGACCTTGGTCCGGTCTGCCGACGGCTTCGGAAAGCTGGCCCCCAGCGCGATCTTTGTGGCCGCGCCCGTCCCGTCATTGTGCATGAACTGGATCTGCGTGTCGGCCGCATCATAGCCCATGCCGCAGATGTTCGTCAGGGTCGACGGGTTGATATCGGCGGGCGCGGCCACGCTGTCCCGCATCCCGGCAAAGGCGCGGTGGCTGGCGTTCGTCACGCCGGTCGCCGGCGACCAGATCAGCGACAGGAAGAACCCGCCCGAGTTGGCAACGTTGCTGCCCACGGTATACTGAAGCGCGGTGTTGCGGAAGCCCGCGACAGCGTTAGTCGCTGCGGTCGTCACCAGCCATTCCCGCCAGCGCATCCGGGTGCGGAAGTTGGTCGAGGCCCAGTTGACCCCCGTCGAGGTGCCGGTGCTACCCGCCACCAAGCCGGACTGCGAGTCGGTCAGGTTGTTGCCGCTGGCCTGCCACCAGACCAGGTTGCAGTCGGCCAGCGACCGCTGCAGGCTCATCGCGCGGCCGGTTTCGGCCCGGAAGCCGGGGAAGGTGACCCCAGCCATCTCGCGCCCGTACAGCTTGACCCCGTTCGTCGCCGGGGCGGCCGGGACGGCAATCTCCGGCAGGCGCAGCTGGCCGCCTTCGATCTCGACATCCGCCGCACCGCCAAAGGCGCCCGCGTTGTTGAACTGAATCTCGCCGGAGGCACCGCCGGGGCTACCACCGCCGCCGCCCGAAGGCGCCGCCCTGGTCCCGTCCGCCCGCAGAAAGTTGGTCGTGCCGCCGCCCGAAGCCGGGGCAAGCCCCTTCGCCCCGCTTCCGAACGTGTCCAGCATCGCCGTGACCTGCGTCGCCGTCAGGTCCGCTGGGTCCGCAGCCGCGCCGGTATTGTTCCCCTTCAGGCTGTTCGCCGCCATGTTGGCCAGCTTCGCGTTCGTCACCGCGTCGGCATCCACCGTCCAGGTCGCGCCGGCGCCCGACACCGTGATGTCGCCCTTGTCCCCGTCCGAGACGCCGCCGCCCCCGGCAGGCGCCGCCCAAGTCCCGTCCGCCCTCAGAAAATTCGTCGTTCCCCCGCCCGAGGCCGGAGCCAACCCCTTCAGCGTGCTGGTGAACGTGTCGAGAAGCGTCGTCGCCTGCGTCCCCGTCAGGTCCTCCGGCGCCCCGCTGCCCGCCGTCACCCGGCCTTTCAGCGTCGCCGTCGCGACGTTGGCCAGCTTCGCGTTGGTCGGCGTGGCGCTTGCTACCTGAGCATCCACCAC
>JBJTSJ010000226.1:0-3054 GCA_046076605.1 Tabrizicola sp. | reverse complement strand
GACGCTTCTGTCAGTTGACCCCAACGTCGCCGCGATCATTGAAGGCACGATCATGGTCGCCGTGGTGATGTTCGGCGCGGTTCTGGCAACGCGGGCGAGGCGCACATGACGATGACTGACACCCCCACCGCGATGAACCGCCTTGGCCGCCTGATGGTGGACCGGCCCCTCTTGCCGCTGATCGGTCTCCTGATCCTCCTCATCGCCATCCTCGCGATCCTGAACCCGGGCGTGCTCAGCATGTTATGGGCCTCGAACACGCTGAAGATCGCCATCCCGCTGGCCATGCTCGCCGCCTGCCAGACGCTGACCATGCTGACCGGCGGCATCGACCTGTCGGTCGGCACCGCCGCCACCATCGCCGCCTACCTGACCGCCACCCTTGCCCCTCTGATCGGCGTCCCCCCGGCCATCGCCATCGCCATCGCCTCGGCCCTGGTCATTGGCCTCGTCAACGGCTTCGGCATCGCCATCTGCCGCGTCCACCCACTGATCATGACCCTCGGTACCGCGCTGATCGCGACCGGCTGCCTCCTCGTCTACCAGCGCTACGTCATCGCCACCGGGGTCCTGATCCCCGACGCCCTCCTCTGGCTCGGCACCGGGCGCACCCTTGGCCTGCCGAACAGCCTCGCCCTCTTCATCCCCTTCGCCGCCCTCGTCATCTGGGCCCAGCGCCGCACCGGCTTTGGCCGCCTCCTCTACGCCATCGGCGCGAACGAGGCCGCCGCGCGGCTGTCCGGAGTCCGCGTCTGGCAGGTCCACCTGACGCTCTACACCCTCTCCAGCTTGATCGCCGGGGTCACCGGCCTCCTCTACCTAGGCCAGATCAAGACTGCCTCACTCTCCCTCGCACTGCCCCTCGACCTCCCCTCCGTCGCCGCAGCCGTCATCGGTGGCACCTCGATTTTCGGCGGGCGCGGCGGCTACGGCGGCACCATCGTCGGCGCGCTGATCCTGACGGTACTCACCTCCATGCTGACCCTGATGCAGATCCCCGAAGGTGGCCGGCGCATCCTCTTCGGCCTCATCATCCTTGCCGTCACCGCACTTTTCATCCGGCTCACCGAACGCAGCTGAAAGGACCCAGCCATGGCCAAATTCCGCATCGTCGGCATCAGCTTCGACCACATGCACATGGGCGACCTTCTGCGCTGCGTGCACGACCACCCCGACGCCGAAATTGCCGGCATCTTCGACCCCGACCTCAGCACCATGCAGCGCGCGATCGACACCTTCGGCATCCCAGCGGAACGGGTCTTTACCGACTTCGACACCTGCATGGCACAGGCGAAACCCGACCTCGCCATCCTCTGCGCCGCCACTGCGAACCACGCGAGCTACACCAAACGCCTCGCCGCCTATGGCGTCCATGTCTTCGTGGAAAAACCCTTCGCGGCCTCCGTCGCCGACGCCCGCTCGATGATCGCCGCCATGCCGCCGGGCAAGACCCTCGCCATCAACTGGCCGCTCCGCTGGGTGGAAAGCCACGTCACCGCCAAACGCCTCGTCGACGAAGGCATGATCGGCGAGGTGATCGAAATCCACTCTTACGGCGGCAACCGGGGGCCGCTCTACCACCTCGCCGACAAGATCGAGGTCAGCCGCGAGGAAGTCGAACGCCAGAAGCCCAGCTCCTGGTGGTACAAGCGTGCCAGCGGAGGCGGGAGCCTGCTCGACTACCTCGGCTACGGCGCAACCCTCGGCACCTGGTACCGGAACGGCGAGGCCCCGCTGGAGGTCACCTGCGTCACGGATGAGACGCCGGGGATCGAGGTTGACCAGCACTCCGTCACCATCTGCCGCTATGCCAAGGGCCTGTCGAAGATGGAGACCCGCTGGGGCACCTTCACCGACCCCTGGGTGATCCAGCCGCAGCCGAAATGCGGGTTCATCCTGGTGGGGACCGAAGGCACCATCGCGTCGTGGGATTACGACGACCACGTCACCGTCCAGACCCGCGCCAACCTAAAGCCGCACCCGATCCCGTCCGACCCCCTGCCAGAAGGCGGCCGCAACGCCATCGAGTACGTCCTCGGCTGCATCTCGCGCGGTGAGCCGCTGACCGGTCCGCTTGACCCCGCCGTCAGCCTGATCGGCCAGCGCATCGTCGACACCGCCGCCGAATCCGCCCGCCAGAAACGCACGCTGCCGCTGGTGCCATGAGCGAACCTGACGCCGACGCCTATGCCCTGAAATCCACGGCCGTGGCACAGGTCGCCGCACCTGATCTGCCCTACCAGCCACCGACATCCCGCGCCTACCGCCCCCGGATCGGCGTGATCGGGGCGGGGGGCATCGTCTCGGCCCACCTCGACGCCTACCGCACCGCGGGGTGGGAGGTCGCCGCGATCTGCAACCGAACCCGTGCCAAAGCCGAAGCCAAGGCCGCCGAATTCGCCCCAAAGGTACGCGTCAGCGACCGCTGGGAAGAAGTCCTCGCAGACCCCACCATCGACGTCGTCGACATCACTCCGCACCCAGCCGACCGTCTGCCGATCATCGAGGCGGCGCTGAAGGCCCGCAAACACGTCCTGTCGCAAAAGCCCTTCGTCCTGGACCTTTCTGAGGGCCGCCGCCTCGTCGCCCTCGCCCGCGACAATGGCGTCAAGCTTGCCGTCAACCAGAACGGCCGCTGGGCCCCGCACCTCGCCTGGATGCGTGAAGCCGTCCGCGCCGGGCTGGTCGGCGACGTCGTCTCCACCCACATCTCGATCCACTGGAACCACGGCTGGATCGCCGGGACGCCGTTCGAACAGATCGAAGACCTGATCCTCTACGACTTCGGCATCCACTGGTTCGACTTCCTGCGCAGCGTGATCGGCCCACGCGCCCAAACGGTCTTCGCCACCGCCGCGACGGCCACCGGCCAGACCGCCAAGGCCCCACTCCTTGCGCAATGCCTCGTGCAGATGCAGGGCGGCCAGGCCTCGCTGGTATTCGACGGTGCCACGCCCCACGGCCCCCGCGACACGACCTACATCGCGGGCACCAGGGGCAGCCTGCAAAGCGACGGCCCCGACCTTGGCCAACAGTCCGTGACCCTGACCACCG
>JBJTSJ010000225.1:0-10011 GCA_046076605.1 Tabrizicola sp. | reverse complement strand
GTGATGACCAGTTTCTCCACCGGCACGGGCTGGTAGCCCAGCCAGACGACGCGGGCGGTGTGGTCGGTGGGGATCAGGGCGGGCATCAGGTTCGCTCCAGGACAAAGAAGACGCGGGTGAAGGGGAAGAACACGCGGCCGTCGGGAAGGGCGGGATAGGCCTGGACCAGCGCGGCGTCATAGGTGGCGAGGTAGGCTTGGGTCTCGTCCGGTGAAAGCCCGTCGACATAGGGACGCATCGCGGTGCTTTCCGTGAAGGCGCAGACGGGGTGGCCCTTGGCGACGGGGTCCAGGATCTGAATGTAGTCGGTCGTCCAGGACCGAACCTCGCCAAAGGGCAGGAGAAGTTCGACATAGTCCGCGGCCCGCAGCACGGGCGAGGGCGGGGGCAGGGGGCGAGCGGGGAACAGCGCCTGTGCCACCGTCCGCAGCAGGTGGTGCGACGGTGCCTGGTGCTGGCGCGGCATCTGCACGGCCAGAACGCCACCCGGTGCCAATAGGGTGGCAAGCCGGGGCATCAGGGTGGCATGGTCGGGGACCCAGTTCAGCGCGGCGTTCGAGAAGATCAGGGCTGGGCGGGTCTGGGGTGTCCAGTCCGCGATATCCGCAAGGTCGACGTGTTCGTAGCACCGGCGGAGGGTGGCATTGGCCAGCATCGATTCGGAGGCATCCACCCCGATCAGGCTGTGCGTGGGATAGCGCGACACCAGCGCGGGAGCGACCGCCCCGTCGCCGCAGCCAAGGTCGATGATGTCCCCACGGGGCAGTTCGGGCAGCTGTGCCAGGAGGTCCAGCGCGGGCCGCAGCCGCAGGTCGCGGAAGGCGGCATAGCGGGTGGGGTCCCAGTCCTGGGAAATGGGGCGGGTCACAGCCACTTTTTCCAGCGGAAGATCAGGAAGGGCACGAGGGCCGAAAGGACCATCAGCCCCACGGCCATCGGATAGCCCCAGGGCCATTCCAGTTCGGGCATGTGCTTGAAATTCATGCCGTAGATGCTGGCGATCAGGGTGGGCGGCAGGAAGACGAATGCCACGACCGAGAAGATCTTGATGACGTCGGACTGGCGGATGTTGATGACGCCCAGGGTGGCGTCCAGAAGAAAGCGGACCTTTTCCGACTGCGCCTGCGCCACCTCGCGCAGGGACCGCAGGTCCTGCAGCTGTGCCAGTGCCACCGGCATCTGCCGGGCGTGCAGGCAGGGGCCGTCTGCTGCCTCGGGCGTCGAAGTCAGGTAGGTCAGAAGGCGCAGGATCGTCGCCAGGCTTTCATTGACCTTGCCGTTCATCGCCTCGGCCCGGCCGATCCGCTGCAGCACCACCTGCAGGGTCTCGGCTTTGCCCGAGGGGCGGTGGGCGGCGAAGATCGCCTTGGACAGAAGTTCGTGCTGCCGGGACTCGGCTTCCAGGATGTCGGCCAGGCGGTCCACGATGGCCTCCATCAGGCCCATCGCCGCGTCGAGGCCGGACTCTAGCGGGGTGTCATGCCGCGCGGCCCAGTCGGCGAAATAGCTGAGCGACCGGGGGGCGTGGTAGTGCACGGTGACCAGCCGGTCGGGCAGGACGACGAAGGTGACGGGGCCGATTTCGGCCTCGCGGGCGTCGGGGCTGGCGATGACCTGAGCGGTCAGGAACAGCGCGCCATCTTCGCGGTAGATGCGGGAGGATACCTCGATCTCCTGCATGTCCTCACGCGTGGGGATGTCGATGCCAAGGGCGGCCTCGACGGCGTCCTCTTCCGCGTCGGTCGGGGCGGTCAGGTCGATCCAGAGCGCGTCGGCAAGACGGTTGTCGGCAAGGTTCATGACCTCTAGCCGGTTCCCGCGCGACCTGTATGCTGTAATCATCGCTGCCCTCGTCGCGCCGCCCGCGGTCCGAACCTAGCGGCATGGGCGGCCAAGGAAAAGGGCCCCGCGCGGGGGCCCTTCTGTCAGAGAGGTGCAGGTTCCGGTTCGGCCCCGGGTTTCGGCTTGCGGGCCTTGGTCTTGGGGATCGCCGCGACCGAGCCGCCGCTGCCCGAGGAGGAGGGCTTGTCGGCGTCATCGTCGCCGCCGAGCGGTTCCCCGGCAAGGACCTTGCGGATCTCGTCGCCGGTCAGGGTTTCGTATTCCAGAAGACCCTTGGCCAGACGCTCGAACTCTTCCTCGTTCTCGTTCAGCACCTGCATCGCGCGTTCGAAGCCTTCGTCGACGATGGCCTTGACCTCGTCCTCGATCATGCGCTTGGTCTCGGCCGAGACGCTGAAGCCGCCGGTGTTGCCGTTGTAGCCTTCATGGGCTTCGGAATAGTCGATGTTGCCGATCTTTTCCGACATGCCCCAGCGCATCACCATGGCGCGGGCCACGGCAGAGACGCTTTGGATGTCGCCCGACGCGCCCGAGGACACCCGCTCTTCGCCCCATTTCTTGATCTCGGCGGCCTTGCCGGCCATGCCCATGGCGATGCGGTCCTTCATCTGGTCCTTGTGCCAGGAGTGACGGTCCATTTCCGGCAGGCTCATCACCATGCCAAGGGCACCGCCGCGCGGCATGATCGTGGCCTTGTAGACCGGGTCGCACTTCGGAAGCTTCATGCCGACGATGGCGTGGCCAGCCTCGTGGTAGGCGGTCATTTCCTTGTCTTCCGGCGACATGACCATGCTGCGGCGTTCCGGCCCCATCATGACCTTGTCCTTGGCATTCTCGAAATCGACCATGGTGACAAAGCGCCGGCCGATGCGGGCGGCAAGAAGCGCTGCCTCGTTCACCAGGTTCATCAGGTCGGCACCGGAAAAGCCCGGCGTGCCGCGGGCGATGGTGCGCAGGTCGACGTCCGGCCCCAGCGGCACCTTGCGGGCGTGGACCGAAAGGATCTTTTCGCGACCCTTGATGTCGGGGTTCGACACGGTGATCTGCCGGTCAAAGCGGCCCGGACGCAGAAGGGCGGGGTCCAGCACGTCCTTGCGGTTGGTGGCGGCGATGATGATGACGCCTTCGTTCGCCTCGAACCCGTCCATCTCGACCAGCAGCTGGTTGAGGGTCTGTTCGCGTTCGTCGTTGCCGCCGCCCATGCCGACACCCCGGGCACGACCCACGGCGTCAATCTCGTCGATGAAGACGATGCAGGGCGCGTTCTTCTTGGCCTGTTCGAACATGTCACGGACGCGGGAGGCACCCACGCCGACAAACATTTCCACGAAGTCCGAGCCCGAGATGGTGAAGAAGGGCACGCCTGCCTCACCCGCGATGGCGCGGGCGAGAAGGGTCTTTCCGGTGCCGGGCGGGCCGACGAGGAGCGCGCCCTTGGGGATCTTGCCGCCGAGACGGCTGAACTTCTGCGGATTGCGCAGGAATTCGACGATCTCTTCCAGTTCTTCCTTGGCCTCATCGATGCCGGCCACGTCGTCAAAGGTCACGCGGCCCTGCTTTTCGGTCAGGAGTTTCGCGCGGGACTTGCCAAAACCCATCGCGCCGCCACGCCCGCCGCCCTGCATCCGGTTCATGAAATAAATCCAGACGCCGATCAGCAGAAGGAAGGGCAGGAAGCTTAGGAGGACAGAGACAAAGCCCGACTGCGCCTGCGGTTCGGCCTCGACCTCGACCCCCTTGGCGATCAGGTCGCGGGTCAGGTTTTCGGTGACGAAATCGCCGGCGGGCTTGATCGTGACGTAGGTGGCGTTGTCCTTGCCGGTGACGACGATCCTTTCGCCGTCGAGCGTGACCTTGCTGACCTGGCCCGCGTCCACCCGTTCCATGAAGTCGGAATAGGTCAGCGAGCGCGAGGACATCGTTGTCTGGTTGCCCGAGAACAGCTGGAACAGCGCCATGACCAGAATCAACAGCACGACCCAGAACGCGATATTGCGTGCATTACCCAAGGTAAGGGATCTCCCGAATGCGCCCTGCGCCCCCCATGGGGCCAAGGCGGCTTTGCGCATAAGATAAACCTTTGGGGCCGGGGTTCAATCACCTATCCCGAAAAGGTGGAACGGTCGGTCCAGTTTCGCTTGCCAGTTCCCAGGGAAGCCGGCGAAAGGGGCGGACAGCAGGGTTTCGCCGTGCCAGACTGCGGGGGTGACAAGAAGAACCTCACGCGGCAGGCCAAGCTTTTTCCAGTCGCGTAGCTGGCGGAGTCCGTCCGCCCCAAGAGCCCGGACCTCGCCCTGCGGCCCGGTGACGCGCCACCGGCCGTCCCAAAGGGTGCCGACCGGGACAGCCCCGCCCAGGGCACGAGGTTCGCGCATCAGCCAGCCCCGGCGGAACCTGCATCCCGCCAGCGTCGCATCGCGCCCCGCATCCATCGCCGACAACAGCTGCCGGACCGCTTCGGCCCTCGGCGCATAATTGGCCCCGGATATCCAGGCCAGGCAGACCAGCACGACCTGTCGCGTCACTTCCGCAGGCTGATCTAGGAACCCCTCAGCCAGCCGCAGCGCACCCGCCTGCTCCTCGACTAGGCTTTCGCAGACCGCCGCAACCATTAGCTCCAGAGACGCCTGCGCCTGCGCCAGATTCCTTGCCACCTCGGCCAGCCGTTTGGCCGTAATCCCAAGTGGAGCCAGCGCAGCCAGCGCCTTGCGCGCCTTCACCCGGGTAAACCGCTCGTTCTCGTTCGTCGGGTCGTCGAACCAGCCGATGCCCCTGGCCCGCAGCCAGTCGCGCAGCTCTTCCCGTCCGGCAGCAAGAAGCGGACGGTAGAACCACACGCCGCCCTCTTCCCACTCGGGCCGCATCCCGGACAGCCCGGCCAACCCTGCACCTCGGCCCAGGCCCATCAGCACCGTCTCGGCCTGGTCGTCCCGCGTGTGGCCCAGGGCGACCGTGCCAATCCCGCGTGAGGCCGCCCAGTCCCGGATCAGCCCCATCCGCGCGCGGCGGGCGGCATCCATCAGGTTGCCGTGCACCTCACCATGGTCCCAGACCCGGACTTCATGCCGAATACCCAGCGTCCGACAGACATTCCCTACCGTAGCGGCCTCGACCGCGCTTTCGGGCCGTAGCCGATGGTCGACCGTCAAAGCCTCGACTGCAAAGCCGGCTGCGCGGCACAAATGAAAAAGGGCGGTGGAATCTCCACCACCCGAAAGCGCAACACCAATCGTAACTCCGGCAGGAAAGCTGTCCCGGATCAGTGCGACCAGCCGGTCATCCAGGCTTACTGGCACCCGAAGCCCTGCATCGCCACGGTCGACTGCGTCGCGGCCATGCTGCCGGGGAAGCGTGTCCCGACCTCGGCCAGAGTGACGCAGGCCTCGGGCACCTGACCCAAAGCCCCAAGGCCCTCACCCAGTTTCAGCAGGGCATCGGGGGCAAGCGGGCCTTCGGGTGCGGCGGAAAACGCATCGAGATAGGCGCGCGCGGCATTGCCGGTGTCGCCGGTCTTGGTCAGGGCCTCGCCGCGCAGGTAGTGCGCTTCGGGGACTAGCGGTCCGCCAGGATAGGATTGGGCATAGGTCGCAAAGAGCGCTGCAGCTCCGGGAAAGTCACCCGAACCGAGCACCTCCTTGGCCCGGTCAAAGTCCTGCTGTTCGGCCACGGCCAGTTCCGCGCCGCCGGTGCCCGCCGCAGGGGCAGTGCCCGCGTCGGCTGCCGGGGCAGGGGCGGCACCCGTGTCACCGCCCAGCGTCGGCGTTGCGCCCAGTGTGGCCGGGTCGCAGCCTTCGGTCACTTCGCAGAGCCGGTATTCGATGTCGCCGATCCGGTTGGTGCCATCGGCCACCACCCGGTTCAGCTTCAGTTCCACCTCTTCGGTCTTGGCGGTCAGTCGCGCCAGCGCAGCCTCGATCGTGTCCATCCGCTGCAGCGCGTCGCCACCCGCCGCCCCGGTCGCTGCCGCGCCCGAGGAGACCAGTTCGGCCTTCAACGCGTTGAACTCGGCGGCCAGGGCGCCAAGCTCGGCGCGGATGTCGGCGAGCGTCTGTGCGCGGTCCTGGGCTTGGCCCAGAACCGGCATCAGACAGAAGGCAACGGCAAGGCCAAGCCGGCGCATCAGGTCAGACCCCTGCGCCCGCCGACAGCACGGTCACCGCGCGGCGGTTCTTGGCATAGCAGGCCTCTTCCGAGCAGACCTCGATCGGGCGTTCCTTGCCGTAGCTGATGGTGCGCAGACGGCCTGCGGGGACGCCCTGGCTGATCAGGAAGTTCTGCACCGCCGCCGCGCGCTTGGCGCCGAGGTTAAGGTTATATTCCCGCGTGCCCTGTTCGTCGGCATGGCCTTCGATGATCGCAGCGTAGCCGGGGTTCGTCATCAGCCACTGCGCCTGGCGGGTCAGCACGTCGCGGCCTTCCGGCGACAGGGTCGCCTGGTCCACGGCAAACAGCACGCGGTCGCCGACGGTCTGGTTGAAATAGGCGATCGAGGTCGGGTTGTTCGGATCGCCAAGGCCCGTCATGTCGATCCCGCCCGCGCCCCCGGCTCCACCGGCCCCGCCTGCGCCACCACCGGCACCGTAGCGGTCAGGGTTGTTGCAGGCCGCAAGGCCAAGAACGGCGATCAGGAGAAGCGACTTCGCAGCAAGGCTCATGGGGGGTCATCCTTCTTGTTGGCTCGATTGGGGCGAGATTAACAGCTTTGCGCCGCCGTGTGAATCGGCGGCCCGATGATTTTGTCGTTCACGTTTCAGGGCAAAAGCGGCGACCAGGCGGGGTCCGAGGCCGGGCCTTCGGTCGGGATCTGCTTGAGGTTCCGCCCGGTGATGTCGACGGACCAGAGCGAGGTCTGCCCGCCAGCTCCGCTGGTTTCGCGGGTGAACATCAGCACGCGCCCGTTCGGGGCCCAGGTGGGGCCTTCGTCCAGGAAGGAGGCGGTCAGGAGGCGTTCCTCGGACCCGTCGGTGCGCATGACGCCGATGTGGAAGCGGCCCGCGTTCTGCTTGGTGAAGGCGATGTAGTCGCCGCGGGGGGACCAGACGGGGGTGCCATAGCGCCCCTCGCCGCCGGAAATCCGGGTGCCTTCGCCTCCGCTTGCCGGCATGACGTAGATCTGCTGCACGCCGGTCCGGTCGCTTTCGAAAACGATCTGGCTGCCGTCCGGGCTGAAGCTGGGCGCGGTTTCGATCGAGGGCGAGTTGGTCAGCTGCTGCAGCGCGCCCGAGCCGAGGTCGAGGAGGTAGATGTCGCTGTTGCCGCCGCGTTCGAGGCTGAAGACCACGGTCTGGCCATCGGGCGAAAACCGCGGGGCGAAGGTCATGGTGCCTGGCTGTTCCTCCAGCGCGCGGCGCTTGAGGCTGGCCACGTCCATCAGGGTGATGCGGGGGAAGCCGGTTTCAAAGCTGGTATAGACGATGCGGTCCCCGGCGGGAGAGAAGCGCGGGGCCAGCACGATGGCGTTGCTGTCGGTCAGGTAGGCGACGTTGGCGCCATCGTAGTCCATCACGGCCAGCCGCTTGAGGCGGGCGTTTTTCGGGCCGGATTCAGAGACGAACACGACGCGGCTGTCGAAATAGCCGCCTTCGCCGGTGATCTTGGAATAGATCACGTCCGCGACCTTGTGCGCCATGCGGCGCCAGCCGTCGGTGGTGCCGGCGAACTGCAGGGCGGCGCCTTCCAGGGTGTTCCCATTGAAGACGTCATAGGCGCGGAACTTTACGGTGATCCGGTCGCCTGCCACGCTGACTGCGCCGGTGACCAGGACCTGGGCGTTGATCGCCTTCCAGTCCTCGAAGGCCACGCCACCGTCAAAGCTGGTGATGCGGCTGATGTAGGCTTCTTCCCCGATGTTGCGGAAGAAGCCGGTGCCTTCGAGGTCCGAGATCACCACGCGGCTGATTTCCCGCGCATAATCCCCCGCGCCGCCTTCGTCGAGGAAGGTGGGCACGGCGATTGGCATCGGTTCGACGACCCCGGGGCCGATGACGATCCGGGGCGGGTCCTGTGCCAGGACCGGCGCCGCGATCAGGGTGCCAAGCCCGAGGGCCAGTGCCAGCAGCGTTCGGAAGGTTGTTCTCATGGGTCTCACCATCGGCCTCATGCTCCGTTCTTTTGTTTGTGCTTGCCCGCCTGCCCGGCGAGAGGAAAGGGTAAAAATGCCCATCCGGTTCCACGCCTGACTGCTCATCGCGCCCTCATTCCATTGGCATCGAAGGCCAGATCAATCACGCGCCAGGTGTCATCGTTGTCCGGAGGCAGCGGAAGTCCGCCGTCCATGCCCGCGCGCATGATCGCGCGGCGGGCCGTCTGGAACAGCCGATCGGCGGCGTCTTCGGTGGGGCCATCGGCGGCCAGAAGGATCAGGTTTTCCGGGCGACCCTGTTCGGTCAGGCAGACTCGCACCGTGATCCGGCTTTGCAGCGTCTCGGCCGAGGGCATGCCAAGGTTCCACTTCCGGCCGATGCCATCGGCGATGGCCTTTTCCTGCCCGGCCGTCAGCGCCAGAGGTGCGACCGAACAGTCAAAGCCGAACCGATCTTCTGCTGGGCTGACGGCATCCGCGCGCGCAAATGGCGCACTGGCCACCAGCACGACCGCACCCCTAGCCAGAAGTGACCGCAGCCCGCGCATCACCGTGCCCTCATCCCGTTGGCATCAAAGACGAGATCAAGCACCTGCCATGTGTCGTACTTGTCGGGCGGCAGCGGCAGTCCGCCGTCCCGATGGGCCCGGTTCACTGCGCGCTGCGCGGTATCGAACAGCTTGTCGATGCCGGTCTGGCTGGGCCCGCTGGACTCGATCAGTTCAAAGTTGATGGGCGTGCCGTCCGCCGCAAAGCTGACCCGGATCACCACCATCGAACTCATCGCATCGGTGGAGGACGCGCCGAGGTTCCACTTGCGCGAGATCGCCGAGGAGATGTTGCCCATCTCGCCCCCGGTCAGCGGCGGGCCTTGTGGCAGGTCCTGGACGCCGGTGTCGGACGTTTCCTCGACCGGCTCATCCGTGGCTTCGCCGAGAAGCGCGTCGATGGCGTCCTGGGTTTCGTTGTCATCCACCGGCTGGACGTTCAGTTGAGCCGATTCCTGCGGCGCATCCGCGGGTTCCTCGACTGGGGTCTCGGCGGCGGAGACTTCGGCTTCCGGTTCCGGCTCCGGCGCGCGTTCGGGGCGGGCGCGGGGGCGCAGCGAGGTCTGCATGCCGGTTTCGGCATCCTGCTCCTTATTCGCTTCGGTCTGAGTCACCGTGCCGGTATCTTCAGCGACCGTTTCCTCGGTCACCGGCTGCTCCTCTACCGGCGTGTCGGTCGGCTGATCGCTGACCGCCGGCGTCGGCGTGTCCGAGGTCTCGGCCTCGGTTTCCGGCTGCACCGGACTGGGGGCGATGATTTGCTCGGCCTCTGCCACGGCCTGCTCTTCGGTCGACTGCGACTCGAAGACCTGTTCTTCCTCGGCCTGCGGCAAGTCGCTGGGCGGCGGCTCGACCACCGGCTGCGGTTCGGGTTCCGGCTCGGGGACGGGTTCCGGCTCGGGCGCGGGCGCGGGTTCCGTTTCCGGAACGGGTTCGGGTTCCGGTTCGGGCACCGGTTCGGGTTCCGGCGCGGGTTCCGGCTCGGCCACCGGTTCGGGATCGGGGCGGGCCTGGGGCCGGACGGGGGCGGGGTCTTCCGACGGGGTCGGGGTCGCAGCGGCCTGCATCGCGTCGAATTCGGCGCTGGTCAGGGTCGAGACCGTCATCACTAGAGTCTCGGGCGGTTTTTCGGCCGCGAACAGCCAGTCGCCGACCAGGACCCACAGGATCAACCCTGCGTGCCCGATCGCCGATACAACCGTTCCGGTCTGGAACCGCTTTTCCATCCGCCTCAGCCGCCGTCGTTACCAGATTGAGACGCCTCTCCCGCCCCGAAGCTTGGCGTCGCGGCGTCGGTGACGAAGGCAATCTCGTTGAAGCCGCCTGCGTTCAGGGCACCCATGACCTGGGCCACCCGTTCATAAGGGATCGAGCCGTCCGCCCGGAGATAGATCTTCTTTGAGGTGCGTTCCGCGGCAATCGCCGTCAGCTTGGGGATCATCTCGGCATCAGAGACTTCGGTCGTCTGGATCGCCAGCCGGCCGTCCGCTGTGATTGTCACCGACAGGGGCTCTTCCTGTTCCGTGGGCAGGGCCGCCG
>JBJTSJ010000224.1:0-4094 GCA_046076605.1 Tabrizicola sp. | reverse complement strand
CGCCTCGATCTACGCCTGGACCGGCGGCCTGAAGCACCGCGCGACGCTGGACAACAACGAAGCGCTGATGCGCTTTGCCACGACGCTGGAGAAGGTGACGGTCCAGACCGTGGAAGATGGCCACATGAACAAGGACCTCGCGCTGCTGGTGGGGCCGGACCAGAAGTGGCTGACCACGATGGGCTACCTGGAGAAGGTGGACGAATACCTGAACAAGGCGCTGAAGGGGTAACAATCGTAGGGTGGGCGGATCGCCCACCTTGCCTTGGCGACGGGCCGGGGGGAAACCTCCGGCCCTTTTTCTATGCCGTGTATTCGATTTGCACGAACCCATTCCCCCAGTGCCGCGCGGCGACCAGCGTCAGGTCACGGTCCCCCGCTCCATGCCCCCAAAGCGGACGCCCCTGCCCCAGCAGTACAGGGATCAGCGTCACAATCACCCGCCGGACCAGACCTGCGGCGACAAAGCTGCAAATCGTCTGGCCGCCGTCGATGTAGACGCGGGTGATGCCTTCGGCCCCAAACTCTTCCAGCACCGCCCGGGGTGGCTTGCCGCTGACCCGGACCCTGTCCCGCAGCGCCTTGGGGACAGTGACCCGGTCCGGCGTGCGGCTAAGAACCACGACCGGCAGTTTGTAGGGCCAGTCCGGAAAGGTCAGGACCTTCTCGAAACTCTCGCGGCCCATCACTATAGCACCCAGGCCCGCTTGAAACGCCGCATATCCGAAATCCTCGCCTTCTGGCACCGGGCGGCTGGTGAGCCAGTCGATATCCCCGTCCGTCCGCGCGATGAACCCGTCCAAACTGGTGGCAATGAACACTTCGGCCGAGGGAAGCTGCCCGGTCATGTCGTCCTCCACTGGTGCAAGAAAGGAGGAGCCGTCTAGTCCCTTCGGCACCGTGCGTCAAGAACCTAAAGTGAACATTGCCTCGCCTTAGGTCAGCATTATTGACATTATAAAGGTCACGACCTATGACCTTCCCAAGACCCAGGAGGCCCCGATGCCCGACCGTCCCGAACAGATCACCGACCGCCCCCGCCACAGCGCCGTGGACGACGCGCAGGGGATCGGGTTCGGGGTGATCATGGCGGCTTTCGGGATGCATATCCTGACCCACATGGGCTTTGTTACCGGCCAGACCACCGGCCTTGCCGTCCTGATCGCCCATGCCACGGGCCTGCCCTTCCCCGCCGTCTACTTCGCCGTCACCCTGCCCTTCCTCGGCCTCGCCTGGCGCCGAATGGGCGCGCGGTTCGCGCTCAAGACTCTGGTCACCACCGCCGCCCTCTCCGCCCTCGTCGCCGTCCTGCCGAACTGGATCGAGCCGGGCCGGATCGAGCCCGCTGTGGCCGCCATCCTCTTCGGCCTCCTCTTCGGCATCGCCGCCCTGGCCGCCATCCGCCACGGTGGCAGCTTCGGGGGCCTCTCCGTCCTCTGGATCGAACTTCAGGACCGCACCGGCTTTCCCGCGGGCCATGCCCAGCTTCTGTCCGACGTGGTGATCTTTGGCCTCGCCGCCCTGGTGATGCCGGTCGACACGCTGGCCTACAGCTTCCTCGGCGCTGCCGTCTTTTCGCTGTTCCTGGCCGTCAACCACCGTCGCGACCGCTATATCGCCGCCTGAGAGCCTCTGGCCAGCCGCGCGAAACTCCTGTAAGGGCGCGCCAACCCTACAGGAACGGACCCCATGGAACTGCGCAACATCGCGATCATCGCCCACGTCGACCACGGCAAGACCACGCTGGTGGACGAGCTTCTGAAGCAGTCGGGGGCCTTCCGCGACAACCAGGCGGTTTCCGAACGCGCCATGGATTCGAACGACATCGAACGCGAACGCGGGATCACGATCCTGGCCAAGTGCACCTCGGTCGAATGGAACGGGACGCGGATCAACATCGTCGACACCCCTGGCCACGCTGACTTTGGTGGCGAGGTGGAGCGTATCCTGTCGATGGTGGACGGCGTCTGCCTCCTCGTCGACGCTGCCGAAGGCCCGATGCCGCAGACGAAGTTCGTGCTGACCAAGGCGCTGGCGCTTGGCCTGCGCCCCATCGTGGTGCTGAACAAGGTCGACAAGCCCGACGCAGAACCCGACCGCGCGCTGAACGAGGTGTTCGACCTTTTCGCCAACCTCGGCGCCGACGATGACCAGCTGGACTTCCCGCATGTCTACGCCTCGGGCCGCGCCGGCTGGGCCGACAATGAGCTGGACGGGCCGCGCAAGGACCTGTCGGCCCTCTTCGACCTGATTGTCCGCCATGTGCCTGCGCCCAAGGTCCTCGCCCGGGTGGAAGAGCCCTTCTCGATGCTGGCGACCACGCTTTCCGCCGACCCCTACCTCGGCCGCATTCTGACCGGCCGCGTCGAATCCGGCCGGATCGGCACCGGCACCTCGCTCAAGGCCCTGTCGCGCGATGGTGAGCGGCTGGAGCAGTTCCGGGTCACCAAAATCCTCGCTTTCCGTGGCCTGAGCCAGACGCCAATCGACGAGGCGGTGGCGGGCGACATCGTGACGCTCGCCGGCATGACCAAGGCCACCGTGGCCGACACGCTTTGCGCGCTGGAAATCGACACCGCGCTTCCCTCGCAGCCCATCGACCCGCCGACAATCACGGTGACCTTCGGCATCAACGACTCGCCCTTGGCGGGCCGTGACGGGAACAAGGTGCAGTCCCGCGTCATCCGCGACCGGCTGATGAAAGAGGCCGAGGTCAACGTCGCGATCAAGGTCGCTGACACCCCCGGCGGCGAGGCCTTCGAGGTTTCGGGCCGCGGCGAACTGCAGATGGGCGTGCTGATCGAAAACATGCGGCGCGAAGGGTTCGAGCTGTCGATCTCCCGCCCCCGCGTGATCATGAAGGACGTCGATGGCGTCCGGCATGAACCCATCGAAGAGGTCATCGTCGACGTGGACGACGAATATTCCGGCGCGGTCATCGACAAGCTGACGGGCGAGCGCAAGTGCGACCTCGTGGAGATGAAGCCCGCGGGCGTCGGCAAGACCCGGATCATCGCGCATGTGCCATCGCGCGGCCTCATCGGCTATCAGGGCCAGTTCCTGACCGACACGCGCGGCACCGGCGTGCTGAACCGCATCTTCCACGGCCACGCCCCGCACAAGGGCCCGATCCAGGGCCGCCGTCAGGGCGTGCTGATCTCCACCGAGGCTGGTGTCTCGGTCGCCTATGCGCTGTGGAACCTGGAAGAGCGTGGCCGGATGTTCATCGGCCCGCAGGGGCAGGTTTACACCGGCATGATCATCGGCGAACACAGCCGGGACAACGACCTGGAAGTGAACCCGCTGAAGGGCAAGAAGCTGACCAACGTCCGCGCCTCGGGCACCGACGAAGCGGTCCGCCTGACGCCGCACATCAAGATGTCGCTGGAAGAGGCCATCGCCTATATCGACGACGACGAGCTGGTCGAAGTTACGCCGAAGATCATCCGGTTGCGGAAGCGCGAACTGGACCCGAACGAACGGAAGCGGGCTTCGCGGAAGGAATAAAGAGAAAGGGCGGGCACTTGGCCCGCCCTTTCTTCTTTCACTCGATCATCGGCAGCAGGGCATCCAGCGACTTCTTCGCGTCGCCGTAGAACATCCGCGTGTTCTCTTTGTAGAACAGCGGGTTCTCGATCCCCGAATAGCCCGTCCCCTGCCCGCGCTTCGACACGAAGACCTGCTTGGCCTTCCAGCACTCCAGCACCGGCATCCCCGCGATGGGGCTGTTCGGGTCTTCCTGCGCCGCCGGGTTCACGATGTCGTTCGAGCCGATGACGATGGCAACATCCGTCCCCGGGAAGTCCTCGTTGATCTCGTCCATCTCCAAGACGATGTCGTAAGGCACCTTCGCTTCGGCCAGAAGCACGTTCATGTGGCCGGGCAGACGCCCCGCAACGGGGTGGATCGCGAAACGTACGTTCTTGCCCTTGGCGCGGAGCTTGCGGGTCAGTTCGGAAACCGACTGCTGCGCCTGCGCGACCGCCATCCCGTAGCCCGGCACGACGATCACCTTCGCCGCGTAGCCCAGCTGGATGGCGGCATCCTCGGCGGAGATGCTCGTCACCGTCAGGCCCGCCGACGACTTGGCGGAC
>JBJTSJ010000223.1:0-11074 GCA_046076605.1 Tabrizicola sp. | reverse complement strand
CGCCCGGCCCATCAGCATCAGCGCCTGCGCCGCGCGGGGGCCCGGGCCCCAGGAGAGCGAGTCCGCCAGATCGCGGCCCTCAGGCTCACCCGGGCGGCAGGCGCGGACGAGGTCCAGGATCGCCTCGACCACCTGGTCGCCCACCGGCATCCGCCGGATCACGCCCTGCGCGTCGATCAGCCCTTGCGCGGTGAAGACCTGGTGCGCCTCGGCCTCCTCGGACCCGGTGGTGGCGATCAGGATGTCGCGTTCGGTCTGACGGGTCGGGTATTCGACGTCGACCTGGACGAGGAAGCGGTCAAGCTGTGCTTCGGGCAGCGGGTAGGTCCCTTCCTGCTCGATCGGGTTTTGCGTCGCAAGGACGTGGAACGGCTTGCCCAAGGGCCGATGCTGGCCCGCGATGGTCACCTCTTTCTCTTGCATCGCCTGCAGAAGGGCCGACTGGGTCCGGGGCGAAGCCCGGTTGATCTCGTCGGCCATCAGAAGCTGGCAGAAGATCGGCCCTTCGATGAAGCGGAAGGCGCGAGAGGTGGCGTCGCCATCCAACACTTCGGACCCCAGGATGTCTGCGGGCATCAGGTCGGGCGTGAACTGGATGCGGTTGGCCTTCAGCCCCATCACCGTGCCCAGCGTATCCACCAGCCGCGTCTTCCCCAGCCCCGGCAGACCAACCAGCAGCGCATGGCCGCCGCAGAGCATGGAGGCGAGCACCAGCTCCACCACCTTTTCCTGCCCGATGAAGCGGCGGTTGATCGAGGCCTTCGCCTGACCCAGCGTCGCGCCCAATGCTTCGATTTCCGCGACCAGCGCCTTGGTGTCGGCCATGCCTACTGCTCCCTTCAGGGTCCTCTACCCGCCAGTAAAGCGAAGTATCCCGCCGGGCACAAATGGCAAAAGGCGACTTGACACAAATGATCGTGAGACGGGCGCGACCGCGCGTGGCGCTGGCCAAGCGGGCGGCGGTTGCCTTAGGCTGGGAGCAAACGGAGACCCGCATGACCACCGCCTTCTATTCCGACGAACGCTGCTTCTGGCATGGCGGCGGCAATTACGCCTTCACCCTGCCGGTCGCGGGACTGGTGCAGCCTCTGGCGGGCGGGTTGCCCGAGAACCCCGAGACGAAACGGCGGCTGCGCAACCTGATCGAGGTGACGGGCCTGACACGCCACATGTCGATGCGGGGGGCGGAAGCGGCGACGTTGGAGGACCTGTTGCGCGTCCATCCCGAAAGCTACCTGACCGCCTTCAAGGCGGCCTCTGACGCGGGTGGGGGAGAGTTGGGTCTGCGCACTCCGTTCGGCGCAGGGGGCTATGACATCGCGGCTTTGTCGGCGGGGCTGGCCAAAGCCGCGCTCCGCGCCGTTCTGACGGGCGAGGTGCGAAATGCCTATTCCCTGTCGCGGCCCCCGGGGCACCATTGCACCAGCGATTTCCCGAACGGCTTCTGCCTTCTGAACAACATCGCCGTAGCGATCCGCGCGGCGCAAGCTGACGGGCTGGTGCGCCGGGTGGCGGTGGTCGACTGGGACGTCCACCACGGCAACGGGACCGAGGCGATCTTCTGGAACGATCACGACGTGCTGACGATCAGCCTGCATCAGGAACGGAATTATCCGCTGGACACTGGCGGGGTGGAGGCGACAGGCGGGCCGAATGCTCCGGGATCGAACATCAACCTGCCGCTCCCCCCCGGCTGCGGCCACGCGACCTATCTGCACGCGATGGACCGGGTGGTCCTGCCCGCGCTGGCCCGCTTCCGACCCGAGGTCATCATCGTCGCCTGCGGCTTTGACGCCGCCGCCGCGGACCCGCTGGGCCGGATGCTGTGCACGGCGGAAACCTTCCGCGCGATGACCCGTCAGATGATGCAGGCGGCCGACACGCTGTGCGGCGGCAAGCTGGTGCTGGTACACGAGGGCGGCTATTCCGAGGTCTACGTCCCCTTCTGCGGCCATGCGGTGCTGGAGGAACTCAGCAGCTCAGACATCACCGCCCCTGATCCTCTGGCCGCAACCCTGGCCAAACGCCAGCCCGACGCCCGCTTCGACGCCTTCGTGCGCGGCTGGATCGAGGAGGCGGCGCGGCAGCTGGGTCTATAGGTTTGCCCAGGCAGCATGAGTGGAGCAGCGATGATGCAGCCCTATGTCACCCCCCTGACGCTCGGCATCCTTGGACTGACGGTTGCCCTGGCCGTCCTTAGCTGCCTGGCGGCGCTGCTGGCCCGCCAGGACGTCCCCAAAGGGTGGCGCGCGCTGCGTCCCGGCTTTGGCCACTGGTTTGCGGCGCTGGCAAGTACGGCCTTCAGCACCCTGGTCGCCTGGGTCTACCTCTTTGTCGGTTCGGCCCGCAGCGATGCGGCCTTTCAGATGCGGGTCGCCTTCCTGCTCTCCCTGGCCTTCGGGCTCTGCGCGATCTACAGCGCCTGGCGCATCCGCGCCATCAAGCGCGAAAACACCCGCTGGCGCGGGACGCGGGTGGTCCGCAGGGGCCGGGACGGCGGGGAGCAAGTGGTCGACAACGGTCGTGCCTTCGGCTGGCGGCGCACCTTTTCGGGATGGTACGTCCTGGGCTTTGCCGACGGCTCAGCGCTGTACGTCGATCCCTACACCAAGGGCGCGGATGATATCATGGTCGATTTGGGCCCGCCCGAAGGCCCGGAAGACCCCACAGATCCGCAACACTGACCGGTCCGCTTCGAAACGGGCATTTGCACGCCGGTCACTGGCATCCCCCCCTTCGCCCGGCTAGGTTATGGGGGACCCGGTCAGAGGAACACCATGCCCGCCCGCAACGACGCCGCCCTTGCCTTCCTGAAAGCCCGCCGCTCGCGCCCGGCCAAGCTGTTCACCCTGCCGGTCCCGAGCCGGGATCAGTTGGAGGAGATCCTGACCGCCGCCACCCGCGTCCCCGACCATGGCAAGCTGGAGCCCTGGCGGCTTCTGGTCATCCAGGGGGCCGCCTTCACGCGGCTGGCCGACCTGGCCGAAGCGCGGGCAAAGGAGCTTGGCGGGGACGCCGAGATGGTGGCCAAGGGTCGGGGCCAATACGACAACGGCAAGCTTGCGGTGGTGGTGATCTCCTCGCCCAAGCCCTCACCGAAGATCCCGGTCGCCGAACAGACGGCCTCGGCTGCGGCCCTGTGCCTGGGGATCGTCAACGCGGCCGAAGCGGCGGGCTGGGGGGCGTGCTGGCTGACCGGCTGGCCCGCGCATGATGCAACCTTCACCGCCCGTGCCTTCGGCTGCGCGGACGGGGAAACCGTGGCGGGCATCGTCCACATCGCCACCCCACCCGCCGACGGCCCCGACCGGCCCCGCCCCGATCTGGCGCGGCTGGTGACCTGGGTCGAGGCGTGATCTTCTCCGCCTTCTTCGCGGCTTTGGGCCAGCTGGGCGACCGCCGCTTTCGCCGCGTGGTGGGGCTGGGCGTCCTTCTGGCGCTGGCGCTCCTCTTCGCGGCCTATGTCCTGTTCATCCAGCTGGTTTTCTGGCTGTCCCCCGACAGCATCGACCTGCCGGTAATCGGCCCGGTCTCGGGGATCGAGACCTTCCTCGGCTGGGCCTCCCTGTTCCTTATGATCGGGCTGTCGGTGTTCCTGATGGTCCCGGTCGCCTCGGCCTTCACCGGCTTCTTCCTGGAAGACGTGGCCGATGCCGTGGAGGACCGGCATTACCCCGGCCTGCCCCCGGCGACGGCGCTGACGCTGGGCGAAGGCCTGCGCCAGTCGGTCAACTTCCTCGGCCTCGTCATCGCGGTGAACGCGGGCGCGCTGTTCCTGTATCCCTTCGTCGGCCCCGGCATCCCGCTGGTTTTCTGGGCGATCAACGGGTTCCTTCTGGGCCGCGAATACTTCAGCCTCGTCGCCCTGCGCCGCCTGCCCCCGCAGGAGGTAAAGGCCATGCGCCGCCGCAACGGATGGACGCTGTGGGCTGCGGGCACGCTGATGGCCGCGCCGCTGTCGGTGCCCTTCGTGAACCTTGTGATCCCGGTGCTGGGGGTAGCGACCTTCACCCACCTCTACCACCGCCTTGCCAGCGCGGGCCGGTAGGACCGGGGGCCAAACCTTTCCGAAAAGTCTTGCAAAATCCTTCGAAGGATTTTGGCCCCGGTCGAACCCTCAGTGCTTCATCCGGCCAAACCAGTCCAGATCCTCGACGGTGATCCAGCCCGACAGGATGACACCTGCGATGACCATCCAGATTGGCGTGGCGATCAGGGTCGTGACCCAGGCCTTGCGCTTCATCACCTCTCCGGCAGGCGCGCCGGGCGGTGTGCCGGGAACGACATGGTTCGCCTCATCCTGCGACTGGGTGCGGTAGGGCAGGACGCAGAACAGCGTCATGAACCAGGTGATCGAGTATAGGACGATTGCGGCGGTGATGGTCATGGCGCGCTCATGCCTGTTCCAGCTCGACGAGGCAACCGTTGAAATCCTTCGGATGCAGGAACAGCACCGGCTTGCCATGTGCGCCGATCTTCGGCTCCCCGCTTCCCAGCACCCGCGCGCCCGAGGCCTTCAGATGGTCCCGCGCTGCCAGAATGTCATCGACCTCATAGCAGATGTGGTGAATGCCGCCCGAAGGGTTCTTTTCCAGGAACCCCAGGATCGGCGAGGCCTCGCCCAGCGGGTGCAAGAGCTCAATCTTGGTGTTCGGCAGCTCGATGAACACGACCGTCACCCCATGATCCGGCTCGGCCTGCGGGGCACCGACCTTGGCGCCCAGCGTCTGGCGGTACTGTGCGGCGGCCGCCTCCAGGTCCGGGACGGCAATTGCGACATGGTTCAGGCGTCCGATCATGGGGTCCTCGCTTGGCTGCAAGCCGGGTTATGCGGCCCGCACCGCAGGGCTGCAAGCGGCGCGATGGTCGCAGGGCCCTTTACCGCCTCTTAACGCGGCGTGACGACACTCTCATGCGTCACGAATGAGGTCCGCCATGCCCAACCGCCCCCATCCAAACCTGCCTGATCTGCCTGCGGGCGGCAGCGATCTGCCGCTGCAGGGCCTGACACTGATGATCGTCGACGACAGCCGATTCACCTGCGACGCGCTGCGGCTGATCCTGCAGCGGGCCGGGGCGCGGCTGCGTCGGGCGGAAAGCTTTGAAATCGCACGGCTTCATCTGAACTGCTACCGACCTGATCTTGCCATTGTCGATCTGGGCCTGCCCGATGGCCGGGGCGAAGACCTGATCGCCGAACTGTCCGCCCAGGGCTTTCCGGTGCTTGGGCTGTCGGGCGATCCCAATGGGCGCGAAGCGGCGCTCGATGCCGGGGCGGCGGGATTTCTGGAAAAACCGCTCGGGTCGGTCGCGGGTCTGGTGCGACTGATTCGACAACTGACCACCGGCGTCGGCCCGATCGACAAGGGTGAGGATACGCCCGCCCCCGTGGGCGATCCCATCGCGCTGCGCGACGATCTGGCGCGCGGGGCCGTGCTGATCACCGCAGCCGGCGATCCCGCCTATGCCCGGGCCTTCCTGCAAAGCCTTGCCCGCGCCTCGGGCGACAGCGCGTTGGAGAAGGCGGTGCGCGACAGCTCTACCCCCTTTGACCGGGCGCTCGTTGCGCACATGATCGAGGAGCGGATCGCCGCACTGCGGTCCATGGTCTGACCGCGCGGCGCCGGGCCGCTCAGCCCTCCAGCGCCGGGTCGCTGTCCGCGCGCACCAGCCGGGTCAGGTCGGACAGGCGTTCTCGCTGGCGACCGCGGGCATCGAAATTCGTCGGTGCCAGCCAGACCGCATAGGCCTCGGCCAGCGCGGGCCATTCCGTGTCGATGATCGAGAACCAGGCGGTGTCGCGGTTCCGCCCCTTGACGATCAGGTGCTGGCGGAACACGCCTTCGAAGCTGAACCCCAGCCGCTGCGCCGCCCGGCGTGAGGCGAGGTTCAGCGCGTTGCATTTCCATTCATAGCGCCGGTATCCCGCCTGGAACGCCCAGGCCATCATCAGGAACATGGCTTCCGTCGCCGCCGCACCGCGCTGCATCGATGGCGAGATGCAGATGTGCCCGACCTCGATCGACCCCGCCTCGGGCGTGATCCGCAGGAAGCTGGCGATCCCGCCCGCCCGGCCCGTCACGGCATCGCGCATCACGAAGAACCGCGGGTCCTCGCCGCCCTCCCGCTCCCGCGCCCAGCGGTGATAAGCCGAGCCCGAGGTGAAGGGACCGTAGGGCATGTAGTCCCACAGCGCGTCATGGCCCTGGAAAGACTCTTGCAGTTCAAAGGCATGGGTGTCCGCCTGCAAGGGCTCCAGCCGGACAAAGCGCCCCTCCATCGCCGCATGGTCCGGCCGCTCTGGCGGCGTCCAGCCCGTGACCTCATCCCCAAGTCTGCTGCCCATGCGCCTGCCCTCCCGTCCCATGGTCAGGCTAAGCCGCAGGTCGCGGGCACTGCAAGGTCAGAGAAGCAGTGACGGGCCACCTTCCATCCTGAGGCCCGGGAAAATCGTCCGCTCCAGCGTGCCCCGGTCCAGCCCGTACAGCCCCGCCATCACCTGCGCCGCCCAGTCCCGCACATCCGAGGTCGGCATCAGGTCGCGCCGGTCGTAAAGGTCGGCCTCCGCCAGCCCCGGCCAGCGCCCGTACACCTTGCCACCCCGGACCGCGCCCCCCGCAACCAGCATCGCGCCCCCGGTGCCGTGGTCCGTCCCGCCCGAGCCATTCTGCCGCACCGTCCGCCCGAACTCGGTCATCGCGAGCACGACCGTCTTGCCCCAGACCTCAGCCCCCGTCCCCGCCTTCAGCCGCAAGACCGCGCGCTGCAACCGGTCGAGCGGCTTCAGGATCGCCCGCTCCTGCCCCTTGTGCGTGTCCCAGCCGGTCAGCGAAAACGCCGCGATCCGAGCCGGGCCGCGCAGGCGTTCTGCGACGAAATCGGCGATCAGGTCGGTGTCCTGCCCCTCACCCTCCTCCATCCCCGCCAGCCCGAAAGCGGTGGCCGAGGCCTGGTGGAACAGCGCATCCTCGGCGTAGACCTGTTCCAGCAAGGCCCGCGCCGGGGCCGAAACAGTGACATCCTGATCCGGTGCCCAGCTTTCCGCCGGGGCGGCGCCGGCCAGAATCGGCATCGCCTCGCGCCCCACGGCCCAAGCGGTTTCCGACGTCGCCCCCGGCAGGACCGTCAGCAGCCGGTTAAGCCAGCCATCCCGTTGCGCCGCCGGGGCAAGATCGGTGCCCGTCCCGGCCTCCAAAAGGTCCTGCCCGTCGAAATGGCTGCGCTTGTCGCGGTAGGGGGTGGAGGTCGCGTGGACAAAAGCCAGCTCGCCGGCCTGCCACAGCGGCATCAGGCCCGACAGCCCCTCGTGCAGAGCGAATGACCCATCGAGGTCAGTGGCCTTCGCCAGCACCCCGGGACGCGCCGCAGCCAGACCCGCATCTCCGCGCGGCTGCACCACGTCCAACCCGTCCATCGCGCCGCGCAGGATGATGACGACCAGCCGGTTCTCGCCCGGCGCGGCGGCCAGCGTCAGCGTCGTCAGCATCGGATGCGCCGCCGCCGAGCAGCCCATCACCCCCAGCCCCTTCAGGAAAATCCGCCGATCCATCGCCTACCTCCTGTTGAACTCTGGCGAGGCGAGGACCAGCCCCACCCCATCCCGCGCCGATTCCGCAGCTCCCACTGCCCAGGTCAGCTTCTCCCCCGCCCGTCCGCCCAGCGCCGCGCTCAAAAACGCACGCGGGTCCGGCAAGGGCCGCACCAGCCGCTGGGGCGCCTGCATGGCCCAGTCGATCCGGGCGGCCAAACCCTGCGGCGTGATCCAGTCCGCCTCACGCTCTGGCCAGCCATCGGGGCCTGGCGCCTGCTGGAACGGCTGGCCCATCGCCTGCAACGGGTCGAGGATCAGCCGCCGAAATCCCTTAGGCTCCAGCCCTAGGATGAAGTCCGGCCCCACGCCCAGCGCCCGGAAGCTGGCCACCAGAAAATCGAACGGCTGCCGGGCCTTCACCCCCTCTGCAGCCTTCGGATGTGCAGCCAGAGCCTCGGAGGCTTGTCGCAAGTCCCCGCCCCCGTCGCGGAAAACAGCCGCAAGATCATCCACCAGGCCTGCGTCGGGGTCGTCCGCCACGAAATGCTCGGCAAGTTTCCGCGCCAGATGCGCCGCAGTCTCGGGCCGGGCGGCCAGGTCCTCCAGCACCTGCCGGATCGGCGCCTCGCCCTTGCCATCGTAGGTGACCCCCAGCACCCTCTCTGCCCCCGGCTCCGCCCGTTTCGCGTCGAAGACAAACCCCTCGCGGCCCACGGTCAGCCCGGTCAACAGCTCGGCCAGTTGCCGCACGTCGTCCTGGCTGTAGCCCGCCCCAACGCCCAGAGTGTGCAGTTCCAGCAGTTCCCGCGCCAGGTTCTCGTTCAGCCCCTTCTTCTGCCGCTTGCCCTTGGGTGAGCCGGGGCCGAAGGACGCCTCCTGGTTCAGGTAGACCAGCATCGCCGGATGCGTGGTGACTGCCTTCAGCATGTCGGCAAAGCGGCCCGTGACATGCGGGCGGATCGCCTCGTCGATCAGAATGGAAGGGAGCGCGCGTTCCGTCCGGTTCCGCGGGGCGACGCTGAAATGGTCGGCCCAGAAGGCCACCAGCCGCTCCCGGCAAGGGTCGTCAGACCCCAAGGCACGGGCAAAGGTCGCTTTCGCCCCGCGCAAGGCCAGCGCGTCGACCCCACGCTGCGCCTCTTTCACCGCCGCCTCGTCCTTGGCCTTCTTCGCCACCCGGTAGGCCAGCGCCAGGGATGCAAACTCGGCCAGGGTGATGCCGGGCCAAGTCTGCGCGGCGGTGTCATTGGCCCCAAGGCCCATGGCGCCTGCTGGCAGGCCAAATCCGAACCGGATCGCAAAGCTTTCGCTGTCCATGCGCGCCTCCCTGTCATTGCGGGATCATACGCGACAGCCAACCATCTCCGTCGCCACCCAGCGATGCGCAAGCGGATGCGGCGCGAAGAGCGGCCCGTCAGAAGCGGAAATCCGCCGGATAGGAGTGGAAGCCGTCGAAATCCGCCTTGCCCAAAGGCACCCCGGCGGCGCGGAGGGCGGCGTAGCCCATCGTCAGGTGAAAGAAGAAGTTCGGCAGGCCGTAGAGGTGCAGGAAATCGCTGCCTGACTGCTCCAGCTCGGCGAACCCGGCCTTGTGGCGGATCACCCGCGTCTCGGCACCCTCGAAATCTGCCGGTGTCATCGACCCGAGCAGCGCCCGCGCCACGGCAAGGCGCGGCCCCAGGCCCTGCGGCAGGTCCGGCACCTCGCGCCCGGCCAGCGGGCAGGCGATGCGCAAGGCAAAGCCCGCAGCCGTGGCGAACTGCTGGCGGGCGGGGAAGCTGTCGGCGATCTGCGCATCCAGCGCGTTCGGCCCCGCGACCGCCACGATGTCGCTGACGCGCGACAGGTAGTGGCGGAAGACGGGGACGGACGCCTGATACATCAGCTGTCCTTCGGGACGACGCGGAGGTTCAACTCGCGCAGCTGCTGCAGGGTCGGCTCGGACGGAGCGTTCATCAGCAGGTCCTCGGCGCGCTGGTTCATCGGGAACATGATGACCTCGCGGATGTTCATCTCATCGGCCAGCAGCATCACGATCCGGTCAATGCCCGCCGCACAGCCGCCGTGGGGCGGGGCGCCGTATTTGAACGCCTTGACCATGCCGCCAAAGCGCTTTTCCACCTCGTCATTGGGGTATCCGGCAAGCTCGAACGCCTTGAACATGATCTCTGGCTTGTGGTTGCGGATGCCGCCTGAAATCAGCTCATAACCATTGCAGGCCAGGTCATACTGATAGGCATAGACCTGCAAGGGGTCACCCATCAGCGCCTCCATCCCGCCTTGTGGCATGGAGAAGGGGTTGTGGCTGAAGTCGATGCCGCCTTCATCGGTCTTCTCATACATCGGGAAATCGACGATCCATGCGAAGCGGAAGCTATCCGTCTCGGTCAGCCCCAACTCGCGCCCGATCTCGTTGCGCGCGCGCCCTGCTACGGGTTCAAAGGTTTCCGGCTTGCCGCCAAGGAAGAACGCAGCGTCGCCCTTGTTCAGGCCCAACTGCAGGCGGATCGCCTCGGCCCGTTCTGGCCCGATGTTCTTGGCCACGGGGCCAGCTGCTTCCATGCCCGACCCATCCTCGGCATCGCGCCAGATGATATACCCCATCCCCGGCAGACCTTCCTTTTGGGCGAAAGCATTCATCCGGTCGGCAAACTTGCGGCTGCCGCCCGTGGGTGCCGGAATGGCGCGCACTTCGTTGCCCTCTTGCTCCAGGAGCTTGGCAAAAATCGCGAAGCCCGACCCCGCAAAATGCGCGGATACATCCTGCATCTTGATCGGGTTGCGCAGATCGGGCTTGTCCGAGCCGTACCACTTCAGGCTGTCCCGATAGGCAATGCGCGGCCAGTTCGCATCAACTCGCCGCGCGCCACCGAATTCCTCAAAAATCCCCTGAATGACCGGCTGCACAGCGGCAAACACGTCTTCCTGCTCTACAAAGCTCATCTCCAGATCAAGCTGGTAGAAATCCGTGGGCGAGCGGTCCGCGCGCGGGTCTTCATCGCGGAAACAGGGCGCAATCTGGAAATAGCGGTCAAAGCCTGCCACCATGATCAGCTGCTTGAACTGCTGCGGCGCCTGCGGCAGGGCATAGAACTTGCCCGGATGCAGGCGGCTTGGCACTAGGAAATCGCGCGCGCCTTCGGGGCTGCTGGCGGTGATGATCGGCGTCTGGAATTCGGTAAAGCCCTGCGCCCACATGCGGTTGCGCATGCTGCGCACCACGTTCGACCGCAGCATCATGTTGGCATGCAGCTTGTCACGCCGCAGATCAAGGAAACGATAGGTCAGGCGCGTTTCTTCCGGGTATTCCACATCGCCAAAGACTGGCATCGGCAGGTCATCCGCCGCGCCCAGCACCGTCATGCCCGTGGCATAAACCTCGATCTCGCCCGTCGGCAGCTTGGGGTTCACAAGGCTCGCATCGCGCCCCTTCACGCGCCCGTCAATGCGGATCACCCATTCGGCGCGCACGCGGTCAAGGTCGGCAAAGGCCGCACTGTCACTGTCGGCAATCACCTGCGTGATCCCGTAATGGTCGCGCAG
>JBJTSJ010000222.1:0-2930 GCA_046076605.1 Tabrizicola sp. | reverse complement strand
AGCCCTTTTTCAAATCCGCCTGGGCCTCTCTCCGCCAGGGCCGCCTTGGCATGGACGTCCCGATCAGCCTCGCCCTGATCCTAGCCTCCTCCATCTCGGTCTATGAAACCGCGATGTCAGGCCACCATGCCTATTTCGACGCCGCCGTGATGCTGGCCTTCTTCCTCCTCCTCGGCCGCTACCTTGACCACCGGACCCGCGCCATCGCCCGATCAGCTGCCGAGGAACTGGCCGCCCTCGAAGTCCCCCGCGCGATCCTCCTCGTCGACGGCGCAGAAATCGAAACCCCCATCGACGCCGTTGCCGCAGGGGACATCGTCCTCGTCCGTCCCGGCGCGCGGATGCCGGTGGACGGGATCGTCCTTCACGGTGCCTCCGAGCTTGACCGCAGCCTTCTCACCGGCGAAAGCCTGCCCGTACCGGTAGGGCAGGGCACCGTGGTCAGCGCGGGTGAGGTCAACCTCACCGGCCCCCTGACCGTGCAGGTCACCGCCGCCGGCAAGGACTCCAGCCTCCATCGCATGGCCGACTTGGTGGCTGTGGCCGAGGGCACCAAGACCCGCTACACCAGCCTCGCCGACCGCGCGTCGCGCCTCTACTCTCCTCTCGTCCATATCCTGTCGTTCAGCGCCTTCGCCTACTGGATGTGGGCCACTGGCGGCGACGTGCGCTATGCGATCAACATCTCCGCCGCCGTCCTGATCATCACCTGCCCCTGCGCCCTTGGCCTCGCGGTCCCTGCCGTCATCACCTCCGCGTCCGGAAGGCTCTTCCGCAAGGGCCTCCTCATCAAGCACGGTACTGCCTTGGAGCGACTGGCCGAGGTTGACACCGTCGTCTTCGACAAGACCGGCACCCTGACCCTCGGCGCGCCCGAACCCGTGACCCTCACCGACCACCCGACGGAAGCCGTCGCCGTCGCCGCCGCCCTTGCCGCCGGTTCCTCGCATCCCCTCGCCCGGGCACTGGCCGAGGGCGCAAGGGCCGCAGCCATCACTCCGGCGAACGTCACAGACATCCGCGAAGTCCCCGGCCACGGCATTGAAGGCCAATACCAAGGCACCCGCGTCCGCCTCGGCCGCGCCGCTTGGTGTGGAGCGGCTCCAGTCGCGGCCACCGCCACCTACCTCTCGCTGGACGGTCAGACGCACGCCTTCGCCTTCACCGACCGCCTCCGCCCGGGCGCGGAAAAGGCCGTCGCCGACCTGAAGGCCGCCGGGATGAAGGTCGAACTTCTTTCAGGAGACGCCGAAGCGCCTGTCCAGGACCTCGCAGACCGCCTCGGCATCCCGCACTGGCAGGCCGGGGTCCTCCCCGCCGAGAAAGCCGCCTGCGTCGCGCAACTCTCCGCCCAAGGCCGCAAGGTCCTTATGGTCGGAGACGGCCTCAACGACACCGCCGCGCTGGCCGCCGCCCATGTCTCGATCTCCCCCGCCTCGGCGCTTGACGCCGCCCGCGTGGCCTCCGACATCGTCCTCCTTGGCCAGGACATCGCTCCCATCGCCGACGCCGCCCGCATCAGTCGGCAGGCGACCCGCAGGATGATCGAGAACTTCCTGATCTCCGGCGGCTACAACATCATCGCCGTGCCGCTGGCCCTGATCGGCCACGCCACACCGCTTGCGGCGGCCTTGGCGATGTCGCTATCCTCCATCACTGTTTCTCTCAACGCGATGAGGCTGAAGTAATGGAGATCCTGGCGATCCTCATCCCGGTCTCGCTGCTGCTAGGCGGCATCGGCCTTGCCGCCTTTTTCTGGGCCATGCGTAGCAAGCAGTTCGACGACCCCGAAGGCGACGCAAACCGCATCCTGCTCAAGGACTGGGACGACCGCCCAAGGCCCTGAAATCAGAAGTTAACACCACCCTAACGAAAATCGCCAAGGCACTGATTTTATTTCTATAAGCTTTGTTTGTCCACCGTGGACAGATCAGGCGATCGTCACTTTCGCCGACTGCAGCCCCTCGATTTCCACCTTGCAGGTGTCCCCCCGGTTCAGGGGTCCCACCCCCGCCGGTGTCCCCGTGAAAATCAGGTCCCCCGGCGAAAGGCTGACCATCTGCGACAGCGCCGCGATGATCGAGGCCGGGGTCCAGATCATGTCCGAGGTCGACGCCTCCTGCCGCACCGCCCCGTTGACCGAACAGCGCAGCCTCGCCCCCGCCAGAGGTCCGGGTTTGATCGCCCCCACCACCGCCGACTTGTCGAAGCCCTTCGCCATGTCCCAGGGCCGCCGCCGCTCCTTCGCCTCGGCCTGCAGGTCGCGCCGGGTCAGGTCATTCCCCGCCGCGTGCCCCCAGATCATCGCCGCCGCGGCCTCTTCCGAGACCATTTTGCCGCCCTTCCCGATCGCCACCACCAGCTCCCCCTCGTGGTGGAGATTGCTGGTCGCAGGCGGGTAGGGGATGCGGGAGCCACTCTCGACCACCGCATCGGCAGGCTTCGTGAAAAAGAACGGCGCCTCCTTCTGGGGATCGCCCCCCATCTCCTTCGTATGCTCGGCATAGTTCCGGCCCACGCAGAAGATCCGCCGGACCGGGAAGCGTTCGACGCGGCCCGTCACCGGCAGGGTCACCGTCGGCAGGGCGGGGAAAACCAAGGCGACCATGTCAGCCTCCCACCGTTTCGCAGGGGATCGCGCGGGCCGACAGGCGACGGCAGGCGAGCTCGGCCTGCTCCTCGGTCAGCCCCATGAAGCTCGCCCGCCAGGCCCCGCCGGACTGGGTCGTCTTCCGCAGACCTTCGTTCAGCGTCGCACTCTCGGCCAGCGCGGTTTTCAGAAGCGCCTTCTCGGCCTCGTAGCGCGAGGGATACTCACCCACGTTTACCCCGAAATGCCGCCCGCCCGAGGTGGACATCACCACCACGACTTCCTCGGTCGGATCAGCCTCGGCTTCCACGTCGGCTTCCGCCGTCTCGACCGCATCGAA
>JBJTSJ010000221.1:0-4389 GCA_046076605.1 Tabrizicola sp. | reverse complement strand
GCCCAGACGAGGAGCGGGCCGAGGATCACCTCCAGAAGCGTGATCATCGAAACCTCGGGTGCGGGCAGGTAGCGGGGGCCAAGCATCAGAAGTCCCGCCGCACCGGGCAGAATGATCGCGCCAGAGAGGAAGATCAGGAGGGCCTGCGTCGTGCTGACGGGCTCGAAATCGGCGAAGGGCACGGCCAGAAGGCCACCAAGAATCGACCCCAGCGCCAGATGGGGCAGCATGTTGCGGTGGCCCGTGGTGCGTAGCGTGACGTAGTAGGCCGCGATGGTCAGCGCATTCATCAGGGCAAAGGCGTCGCCCAGCAGCCGCCCGTGCCCTAGGCTGCCCGAGCCGATGATCAAGACGCCTGCAAAGACCAGCGCGATGGCAAGGGCGGTGGCGCGGTCGATGCGCTCCTTCAAGAGGAAGTACGACAGGATCGCGGCCAGAAACGGGGCGATGGCCAAGACCAGCAGCGCGTTGGCGGCCGAGGTGAACTGCATGGCCGAACACCACGACAGAACACCGCCCGCGTTCAGCCCGATGATAAGGAGCCCCTTACGGTCAAACCACTCGCCACGCGCGGGCATGGTTCCCGGTGACAGGATCAGATTGCCCAGCAGAAAGATGCTGCCCGCGATCAACCCGCGCCAGAAGGCAAGCGCCAGCATGTCGCCGCCGATCAGGCGCATCACCAGGGCGTCGGGGACAAAGATCATCACCCCGGCCAGGGTGACCAGCACACCGAAGGCCTGCGGATTGCGCTGCGCGAGAGAGGTCATGCGCTGCCGAACAGCTTTCGCAGGAACCCGTAGAACCAGTCCGCCTGGCGCGCGTCATGCTCTGCCATCAGCGCATCCTGCTCGGCCTTTGTTTGCGCGCCAGGCTTGCCGAAGGCAGCCCAAGGATAGGATTGCCAGCGCCGGAAACCCTCGATGGTAACTTCGGGGTGAAACTGGAAGGCATAGGTCTTCTCGCCATGGCGGAAGGCCTGATTGGGATACATCGGGCTTGACGCCAGATGCACCGCGCCGTCCGGAATGGCGAAGGTGTGGAAATGCGCCTGCGTCATGTGCAGCGTTTCGGGCAGGAAATCGCGGCCTTCGGGTGTGGGCGAAATCGGGTAGTAGCCGAATTCATGCACCGGCTGCGCATAGGGGCCGACCTCGGCGCCCAGAACGCGGGCGATCTGCTGCCCGCCCTGACACAGTCCAAGAAGCGGGACGCCCTGCGCCATGCAGGCGCGGATCCAGTCGGCCTCGTCGTTCAGGAAGGGATGCTTGTCTTCCTCGAAGACATTATAGGGCCCGCCATAGATGACAGAGCCGGCTACGTCCGGCCCGGGAAGCCCCAGCCTGTCGCCTTTGAACGGCCGGCGAAAGACCGGCTCGAACCCGTTCTGCAACGCAAAGGCCACAACGCGATCATCCGGCGGATCATCTCCGTGGCGGACAAGCACTATCTTGCGGGACATGAGTTTCTCCGGTTGGTCGCACAGACAGACTAGTGCGGAGTTTGGCCCGGATGACAAAAGGAAAACGGGGGCGTCAGGTGCGGAAATTTTGGGACGGCGGTGCCCGGTCGACCTGGCTGCGCATTTTGCTGCAAGGGACATCCTTCTGGTGGCCAGTCAGGTGATCCGGCCTGGACAGGGCCGCTTTTGGCAGGAGCCCCTCGCCCAAGGTCCAAGGTCGAGATCGTAGGAATGGCAACGTCGGACGAACCGGGGCGGGGGCGCTGGGCTTTCCCCAGACCCACTGCAATCGGTCGGGACCTTACGCCGAGCGGCGACCATTCATGGCTTTGGCCGAACTCATGTCTGCCGGTGCGAATACGCGGGAAAGGCCATGGTTCGCAGCCGTCCCGCTTGCCGCAAGCCTTCGGCGTGGTCGGCAATCTGGCCGAGGGTCGCAAACCAGGCGCCGGAGGTCAGGGCGGTCTCCAGCCAGCGTTCCACCACCTGCCAGCGGGCACGGCGGCCGGTCAGGAACGGATGCCAGACAGCATGCCAAAGGCCACCGTCTTGCCTGGCGGCCTGGAACTCTTCGAAGAACGGGGCAAGGCCTTCACTCGGGCCACGCACCGGCATCATGTAACCGATCTCTGCGTAGTGGGCGAAGGGCGGCCAGTCGTCGATGCCCCAATGCGTCGGGATCTCGATCAGCGTCCGGCCTCCAAGGTCCAGCGCGTAGGGGTCGTCGTCGGCCATCATTGAGCTGTCGTAGGTGAACCCCCGGTCGGCAATCAACGAAGGCGTGTCGTTGGTCAGCAGATAGACCGGAGCGCGGTAGCCGCGCGGGCGGTAGCCGGAAAAGGCTGCGATGGCCTCCAGCGCGCGGTCGAGGTCCTCGCCCTGTTCTGCGACGGTCCGCGCCGCCGGATTTTCGTGGATCCAGCCGTGGCAGCCGATCTCGTGCCCGCCGTCCAGGATCGCCTCGACTGCCTTGGGATAGGTCTTCACGCACCAGCCGGGGATGAAGAAGGTCTGCCGCAGACCCAGGCGGCGATAGGTTTCCAGGATGCGCGGCACGCCGACCGTGGGGCCATACTGACCCATCGAGATGGCATAAGGCCGCATCCAGCCTTCCGGGTCAGCCGCGTGGATCAGGCTATCGGCATCCATGTCGAACGTAATGGCGGCAGCAAAGGGCGCGCGGTTCGGCCAGTCCATCCCTTCAGCCCATCACATGCGCACGAGCGGGGTCCCAGGACAGCCAGAACTCCTGCCCGCTTTCGGGCTGCAGGCTGGCAAGCTGAGTCTCGGTGACCTGTGCCTTCCATTCCGCGCCGTCGGGGGTTTCGAAGTAGCAGATGATGCCGGTTCCCGCGAACTCCTCGGACAGGAAGGCCGCGCGGATGGCGGCTCCCTCGGGCCGGTCGCGGCTGACGGTCACCCGGTCTGCGGCGACGGCGATTTCGGCGGGGCCATCGGGGGCGGGCACGGGCACGGGGCCTTGCGGCGTCTCCATCACCCCGCCCTTCACGGGGCCGCCAAGGATGTTGTTGCGGCCCACGAACTCGGCGACAAAGCGGCTGCGAGGGCCGCGGAAGATCTCTTGCGGGCGGCCGATCTGTTCAATCTCGCCGTGGCCCATGATGACCACGCGGTCGGCCATGGCGAAGGCTTCGGACTGCGAGTGCGTGACGTAGACGAAGGTGATCCCCAGCTCCTTCTGCAGCTTGGTCAGGACGCCCTGCATCCGGATCACCAGGTGGGCATCCAGCGCCGACAGCGGTTCGTCGAGGAGGAGCATTTCCGGTTCGGTGACGAGTGACCGCGCCAAAGCCACGCGCTGCCGCTGCCCACCCGACAGCTGGTCGATCCGCCGGGTCTCGAACCCATTCAACTGCATCCGGTCCAGCCACATCATCGCCCGGTCGCGCCGTTCCTTGGCCGCGACGCCGCGCATCCGCAGGCCGAACTCGACGTTCTCCACCACCGACAGGAAGGGAAACAGTGCCAGCGACTGCCAGACCAGCGGCGTGTCACGGTGATGCGGGGCCACGTCGTTCATCACCTTCCCGCCTATGGTGATGGTGCCCCTAGTCGGGGCCTCCAGCCCCGCCAGCATCCGCAGCGTCGTGGTCTTGCCGCAGCCTGACGGCCCCATCAGCGCAAGGAACTCGCCGCGATGGATGTCGAGGTCCAGCGACTTGACGGCTGTATAGGTGCCGAACGCCTTGTGGACAGCGCGGAACTGGACCAGCGGCGCAGTGGTGTGCGGATCAGTCATGGCGGCGCTTTCTGAAGATCAGAACCTGGGCAGCGATGACCAGCGTCATCGAGGTCAGGAAGACGACCGTGCCGATGGCGTTGATTTGCGGGTCGACATTGCCCTGCAGGATTTCAAGGATCATCACCGGAACGGTGCGGTTCAGGCCCGAGACAAACCAGGCCACGACGAATTCGTCAAAGCTGACGGCGGCGGTCAGGCAGAGCGAGCTGACGATGGCCGGGGCGCAGAAGGGTAGGATGACATGCCGCATCGCGGCCCATTGCCCGGCGCCCAGGTTCCAGGCGGCAGACTCGAGGCTCGGGTCCATCTGGGACAGGCGCAACCGGCAGATCGCCATGGCGAAGGGCGTGGCGAGGACGACATGGGCGATGATGATGCCGATCAGCGTGCCCGACAGCCCGACCTGCGACAGCCAGGCCAGCATGGCGAGGCCCATGATGACCAGGGGGAGCGTGGGGGGCAGCAGGGCCAAGGCGAGGTAGGCCTGCTTGAACCGGAAGCCGTAGCGGAAGTCGGTATAGGCGGTGGCAAAGCCGATGAAAGTCGCGACGACGCAGGTCACGCCCGCCACAATCAGCGAATTGCCGATCGCCTCCCACACTTCCGGCCGCGAGAAGGCTCGGGCGTACCAGTCGGTGGTGAACTCTCCCAAGGGAAGTGTCGG
>JBJTSJ010000220.1:0-4960 GCA_046076605.1 Tabrizicola sp. | reverse complement strand
GATCACCCGGCGCTCCTTGTCCCAGGACGCCGCCTGATACTCGAAGTCCTCGAAGAACCGCTTGACCTTGGTCAGCGAGGGCCGCCCCACGGGCCGCGTCAGCCGATGCGCGATCTTCTCGCGCAGGACGTTGTTCGCAGGCAGCCGGATGGCGTAGAAGAACCGGGCTTCTTCCAGTCGCTCATCGATCGCGGGGATCGCGTAGGCGGCGTCGGCGCGGAAGAACCGCAGGATGTCCCGCGTGGCATATCGGGCGATCACCGGATCAAGGACGTCCCGCCAGCCATCGGCGCTGTGGACGTTGCCATGGCGCAGGGCGCAGCGCTCCAGCATGCCGAACTGGTTGAACAGGAGTTGCCGCCCGATTGCATCACAGATGCAAGAAAACGCTCCGGGGGAGCGTTTTAAGGGCGCGCAACGGGTGATAGCAGCTGCAGTCGAAATGCCCGTTCCAGGCCGCGCCCTCCTGATCGCCATGGGTGGGGCTGACCGAGCTGTCCATGTCCAGCACGATGAACTTCAGCCCGTTGCGGTCATGGAACCGGTCGATCCATTGGCCGTTCAGGCCGGCCAGCGCGTTCCTGTTCTCGGGCTGTGCCAGTGTCTCGGTCTCGAACCGCCCCATCTGCGAGGCCGAGGCTGCTTGCGCATCGACGGCGCGACCGCCCACGACCTGACGCATGACCGGATCGAGGGCCAGCCGGTCGGCATCGTTGACATCCTCGTATCCGGCCAGTCGCCCGAACACCGATTGCCGGAAAAGGCCGTCGAGCCGGTGGACCGTGTTCTTGCCGCACCGGGTGTCGCGCAGTGCTGTTGCCGCCAGATCGGACAGCCCGAGCGCGTCATCAAGCTCGCGCATCACCAGCAGGCCGCCATCGGAACTGAGCTGCGTGCCGCGAAACTCCAGCCGTACACGAGGGTCAAAATCGACCCGATCTGCCCGCTGCAAACCCGCACCCTCCGGGTGATCCATGAAAAACGCCCCAAGCAGCCATCAACACCCTGATTTATATGAAAAGTATCTCGATCGTGACAGCATAATCAGCGACTTACTTGGGAAAAGCGGTATGAGGTGGTTTCCGACAGGGCCGATCTCTACTGCTACTTCTTCGAGCGCGGCCTGCGCCTGCTGAAACCGGGCGGGCGGCTGGGGTTCATTTCCTCGAACACTTTCTTCAAGACCGGATCGGGCAAGCCCTTGCGCAGCTACCTGCTGCGCGAAGCGACCATCGAAGGCGTTGTCGATTTTGGCGATCTGCAAATCTTCGAAGGCGTGACCACCTATCCGGCCATTCTGACCATGAAACGCGGGGCCGCGCCCAAGGCGCATGAGCTGCGCTTCTGGAAGGTGGACGCCCTGCCAGAGAACAACTTCCAGGCCACTTGGGAAAAGGCCGCAGGGCCGTATCCCCAAGCCGCCCTTGGGGCAGGGTCTTGGGAACTGGAAAACCCCGCCCTGCGCGCCCTGCGCGACAAGATCAGGAAGGGCAAGAAGACCCTGAAGGACGTTTACGGCGCGCCATGCCGAGGCGTTGTTACGGGCTTGAACGGGGCCTTTGTGATCGACAGCACCACCAAAGAACGCCTCTGCACCCAAGACCCCCGGTCTGCCGAGCTGCTGAAGCCATTCCTCGAAGGCAAAGACCTGAAACGCTGGCGGGCTGAACCGCGCGGCCTTTGGCTGATCTACATTCCCAAGAACCGGATCGAGATTGACGACTACCCGGCCATCCGGGAATGGCTTCTGCCCTTCAAGGCAGCCTTGGAAGCCCGCGCCACAAAACAGGAATGGTTCGAGCTGCAACAGGCGCAGGAAGCCTATGCGCCGCACTTTGCCGCGCCGAAGATCAGCTATCCCCATTTCAACGACACCCGGAACTTTCTGTTCGAACCGCTTGGGGCTTTCTCAAACGACAAATCCTATCTAATCCCGTCCGACGACAGGGCGCTACTGGGGCTTCTGAATAGCCGGGTGCTTTGGTTCATGCTGTCGTCCATGAGTCCGCCTGTTCGGGGCGGGTTTCATGAGCTTCGAGTGCAGTATGTCGAAAAGCTGCCCATCCCGGCTTGGAACGATAGCGCGCGGGCCGAGCTGGCCGCAGCAAGTGAACAGGCGAGCAAGGCGGCAAAGGAACGCCTGACCCTGCAAACCGCTCTGACCCGCCGCGTTCCCGATCTCTGCCCGGCTGGCAGTAACCCCAAGCTGACAACCCGGCTTCAGGAATGGTGGACCCTACCCGACTTCGCCGCCTTCCGGGCCGAGGTGAAGAAAGTATTCAAGGCCGATATTCCCTTGGCCGAGCGTTCCGACTGGGAAGACTGGATCACCCGCGACCGCGCCGAAATCGCCCGCCTGTCAGCCGAGATCACCAAGGCCGAAGCCCAGATCGACAACATCGTCTACGGCCTGTTCGACCTGACCCCCGAAGAAATCGCGCTGCTGGAAGCCTCGATCTGATCCCAAATCCACGGGATGCTGTCCGGTGCTGCATGGGCGATTGCAACCCATGTAGCGGCCTGGAACAGCCTCACTATGACCAGTGCAGCGATTGGCCACGCGCCAACCGCTTCGCCGTTTCCAACCCTGATCCATCCTTGCTGTCGCGCCATGCCACACCCCTTTCGAAGCCCTGACCGATCTCTTGCAGATCGGTGGGGCCTTGTGCGGCGAGAGTGGATTCGAAGGGCTTGGCAACCAATGCACGAGCCGGGGCGGGGTGGTCAGGGAATATTTGTAGACATGCCGCATTTCCTGCCATGGCTGGAAACTGTCGATCATGTACCACAAGTCACCGTTCCTGCCCTCGGACAGACCCCACCCGAACACCCCCTAAATCGCTCTACTTTAGGCAAGATCAGAACTGACTGGTGCGGGTGCTATGTCCGCCTATCGGTTTCGTCCATCGTTAGAAAAGCTCGCTGTGAGACCCAAGGCGGACAAGGGTCACATCGGCCTCGTCAGTTTTGTAGATCAACACTAGGTCAGGTTTCAGGTGGCAATCACGGTGGTCTTTCCAATCACCGTGCAGAGGATGATCTTTCATTTTCAGCGGCAACTCTTGCCCGGCGCACAGAGCAGAAATCACGTCACGCAAGACATTCTCCACACCCGGATCGGTCTTCAGCTCGCGCTTCAAGTCCTTCTTGAACTTGGAAGTGTGGACGAGACCTTTCATTCTGCGGCCCCTTCTGCCCGGCTTACTTCTTGCGAAAGGCTTGCGAAGTCCGGAAGACCTTCGCCGCTGATCATATCCTGCGCGCCTATCTCAAGCGCCTGCTCAAGCAGGGCATTGAAGCTGGCAGAGGTCAGCCCCGGCGTGCCTTGGGCTTTGTGCCAGCGGATCACAAGGTGCGGATTCCAGATGATTGCATTCCCAAACGGACCCGATTTTCCCGGCTTTACATCAATGAAGCACAGCTCCTGAAGCTTCTTCACCCGTGTCAGCCAAGTATGCTCTCCCCGCTGGCCCCCGAAGCCAGAGGCATTCGCCATCTCCCCGTTCCGGTTCAAGGTCACAAACGAGTTGTCCCAGGTGTTGCACCACAGGTTCAGGTAGGTGGAGGACACCGGTGCGCCCTTGGTCATTTCGTCCATGATCTTGAGTATCATGGGCATGGTTTTGGGGATCGTCGTGAATCCTTTATGGGCCTTCCGGTCCCACAGATAAGGCTCAGCCTTGGGCCAATGCAGCTCCCTGATTGCCAGCTGTTTCTTCGAAATCGCAGAGGCTTCGCGGGTGGTAGTAGGTCGTTTGGTCATGCTTCATCTCCTTCTGCAGTCCATAATGCTACAAATATTGCCTAAAATCATAGACTTAGGTATTTTCTTGTGGAAATCGTATGCCGATGTTCGTGCATCCTATATATATAAGTCAGCACATTAAATTCAATACCAGATTCTGTGTTGCAACATATGATTCTTGTGTGTCTGGCAAAATATTTTTATATCAGTGTGTTATGCATTCAGACTACAGTGCTATACTGTGCTGCATGTTCTGCCGATGCTACTGGTGCTTCCGGTGCTCCCGGGATGGCCCGGAAGGGGTAGAGGTGTGTTGCCCTAGGTGCCTCTAAGCCCCATTATAATTGTAGCTACAACGTAACCACAAGCGAGAGGGTATGGTATGTCTGGCGCTGATGCCGTTGTCCGGGCAAGGATCGACCTAGCAACCAAGCAGGAAGCAACCATCCTGTTCAAGAAAATGGGAATCACTGTCTCGGACGCCATTCGCATGATGCTGGTTCAGGCCGTAGCCGAAAAAGCTCTGCCCTTTGAAGTAAGGGTGCCTAACGCTGAAACCGCTGCCGCTCTTCTCGACTCCAGAAACGGGGTGGTTACTCGCACAGCGTCGATAAACGACCTTTTTGCGGATGATGACGAGGACTGACTACCTCTCCCCGAGGATCACCGCTGAAGGCAACAGTCTTTAGTTCGTCTTTCCGGGAAGGGCGCTGCCGGTCCGGGGTGTGAAGTATACGTTCCTATTTTTTGCCAACGTCACCCACTCAAAAACCCCCTTTTTTCAGCATGGGGCCAAATCGGGCGATGAAGGAACGGTTCACCACATCTTCGAAGGTGTCGTGATCATCGCAGAGGCGTTCATAGGTGCGCCAGTGCATGCCCTTGGGCTTGCCCCAGCCGCCGCCTTCCAGAACGCCCCCAGGCCAGCCCAAGCGGTCACGGATGCGATGCGCCCGCCTTGCTGCTCGATCCCCTGCGTCTTCACGCTGCGAGGGATAGGCGAGCTGGTAGCACTTGCGGCAAGCGAAGATGCCCCCGCCATAGATCACCGCAACACGCTTGCCACACCCACGGGCAGGGCAGAGGAACCAGTGTCTTTCGCCGCCCATGTGGCAGGGTGTTGTTGGGGTCTGCTGCCGGAGAGTGCAGAATAGTACGCTAAGCCCTCCGGTTACCGTTTCGGCCACCTGTATTAGCCGGTGAGGAGGATGTGGG